>JAFDVT010000032.1 GCA_018268875.1 Acidobacteriota bacterium | reverse complement strand
GCCAGTTGAGTTCGTAGGTGTCCTGCGTCCGGCAGAACGGGCAGTTCAACACCGCTGGCTTGGTGGTGCGGGATTCCCGGTAAAAATCGCGCTCATCCATTAGTTTCGGCGCTCCATGCCGCCATGGCTTTGTTCAACTTGTCCGCAAACTCGTCGACATCCGTTTTCGTGATGTTCATCGGCGGCGTGCAGCGCAGCACGTTGCCGTACGTTCCGCCCTTGCCGATTAGAAGCCCCAGATCGCGAGCCAGTTCCATGACCCGCGACGTCGCATTCTTGGCTGGAACCTTGGTCCGGCGATCCTCCACCAGTTCGATGCCCCACATCAGCCCCATGCCGCGAACATCGCCGATCACCGGGTACTTGTCCTTCAGCGAGTACAGCTTGTCCTTCAGGTAGGCGCCTACTTCTGTGGCGTTGTCCATCAGGCGATTTTCGTCGATAAAGTCCACCACGGCTTTGGCCTGCGTGGTCACCACGGGGTTGCCGCCAAAGGTCGAAAGGGTGACGCCTTTCATGGCGTCGGCGACCTGCGGCTTGGCGACCGTCATGCCGATCGGAAGCCCGTTGCCAAGGCCTTTGGCGCCGGTCATGATGTCGGGTACGACGCCCCATTGTTCGATGCCGAACCACTTGCCGCCGGTGCGTCCCCAGCCCGTCTGCACTTCGTCCGAAATGAACAGGCCGCCGTGTTCGCGCACGATGCCTTCGATGATCTGGAAGTAATCCTTGGGCGGTACGATGAACCCGCCTACGCCCTGGATCGGTTCGCCGATGAATGCCGCGATTTTGCCGCAGGTCGTGGTCTGGATCAGTTCTTTGATGTCGGTTGCGCAGCGGGTATCGCAATGGTCCGGCGTCGCGCCGAAGGGGCAGCGATAACAGTACGCATTGTGCGCGTGCACGATGCCGCCCGGCAGTGTGTCGTGAATCCTCCAGGTGGACTGTGCGGTCACCGCCATGGCCAGCGCGGACCTGCCGTGGTAGCTGTGGCGCAGCGCGACGATTTCGTTCGACCCGGTGTACATCCGGGCGAGCATGATCGCGTTCTCGTTCGCCTCCGTGCCGCTGTTGGTGAAGAAGGACTTGGTGAGCGCGCCGCCGCCGGGCGTGATGGACGCGATCTTCTTTGCGAGTTCGAGCTGCGGCTGCGTGGCGAAGACCGTGGACACGTGCTGTAGCTTTTCGAGTTGCGCGCGAGTCTTGGCCGTAACCGTATCGTTGCAGTGTCCGACCGACACGGTGACGATACCGCCAAAGAAATCCAGATACTGCTTGCCGTCGATGTCGAACACGTACTGGTCTTTGGCGTGGTCCAGTATCAGGGGCTCGGAAAAGTAGTGAAAAATCGCAGGGAAGAGAAACTCTTTCTGCGCGAGGAGGATTTCCTGCTTGGTCACAGTAGCCGAGTTATAACATACGGCGGTCAATTTGATACACTGCCACGGATGCTCATAGCCGCTGCAATTCTTGCCATCTTTGTGTACGGCGTTATCGCCGCCATGCTTGGCACGCTGTTACCGACGTTCCATTTCACCGGTCCGGAGAGCGGATCCATTGCCCTCGCCCAGTCGGTTGGACTCGTCATCGCGTCCCTGTCCGCAGGTCCCATCATCGACAACAAAGGCAAGAAAACCGCACTGGTTTCGGGCCTGTTCCTGATCGCGGCCGTGTTGTGGGCGCTCCCCAACGTTTCGGGCTTTACGATGGTCGCCTTCCTGCTGTTCATCCTTGGACTCGGCGGCGGCATCATCGTCACTGCCGCGAACGCCCTGGTCGGCGACATCAAGTACGGCAACCGTTCGACGATTTCGAACCTGATGAACCTGTTCTTTGGCGTCGGTTCCATGGCTACGCCGCTGCTGAGCGCGAACCTGTTCGACAAAAACGCGCAGTCTCTGTGCTACTTCGCCGCCGTGATGGCGAGCATCACGTTCGTTGTCCACATGGCCACCAAGATGCCGCCTCCCACTGGTGAACAGGGCTTCAAAATGTCGGAAATCGGCCAGTTGGTGAGCCGTCCGGCGCTGTGGCTGTTGTCGCTGATTCTGTTTATGTACGTTGCGTGCGAAGTGGGCGTCTTCAATTGGCTTTCGAGCTACCTGATCGCCAAGGGCGTGCCGGAAGCGGAAGCGCAGAACATCCTGGGATGGCGCTTCGCCGGAGGTCTGGTGATCGGCCGTGTGCTCGCCGCTGGCATCCTGACGAGGATTCCGGGCATCACGGTGTTGATGGGAGCGGCCGCCGCCATGGCAGCCTCGACGTACTGGATGCTCGCCGATCCCGCTCAGGCCGGCATCGCCGTGTTGTGCGCCGGTATCGCGATGGCCCCGGTGTTCCCGACGGTTCTTGGTCTGGTGGGCGATGCGTTCCCGGTGGCTACGGCTACGGCAATGGGCATCGTGATCACGTGCGGCTGGATCGGGTTGACGGTGAGCTCGAGCATCATCGGTTCGATCGCTGGCGAGGACAAGTCGAATTTGCCCGCGGCGTTGAACATCTTCCCGATCTGTTCGGTGATCATGCTGGTGTTGTTGATCGTCCTCAGCATGGTGCAGAAGAAGCCGGTGGCGTCGGCGGCCCGGGCGTAAACGTTAGTATGTAGGCAATGGCATTTGACGACTACAAGGTCGTACTGTATCGCAATCAGCCTGACGGCTGGGTCGCGGAAATTCCCGCGATACCCGGCTGTCACGCGCTGATGCCGACTCGCGAAGAGGCTCTACGTGAGCTGGAAGGCGTGTTTGCGATGATCGCCGAGGAGTACGCGGAACGCGCCGAGCCTTTGCCTGTTGACACCACAGACATCGTGCATGCCTAGCGAGCGGACGAATTTCAAAGGGCCGCCCGCGCGTTGGGCTTTCGATTGACTCGCAAAGCGGGCAGTCATGAACGGTGGCAGCATCCGGACGGCAGGGCTACTACAATTCCGATTCACGGCAATTCGAACATCGGCGCTCCGCTCTTTTACAAGATCCTTCGCCAGTTGGGGATCGACGAGAAAACCTTCTTGAGGATTAAGTAGCGATTCGCACTGGTGCGCGGGAAGCAAACGCGAGCACGCCCGCAACTTACTCGTGCGTTAGGTGAAACCATTCCATGATTTCGCCTATCGTTGCGCCCGCTTCGAGATTGTCGAACACCACCGATACTGGCGTCCGG
>JAFDVT010000329.1 GCA_018268875.1 Acidobacteriota bacterium | reverse complement strand
CCAATCTCCGATTCCACAAGGTACTGCCCTCGGATCGTCGATCCGATAATTCCGTCCATGCTCATTTTGTCAAAGGGAGATGCAGAAGTGCAGTTTACAAGCTTCCCACGATGGGCCTTATGGTATCAGAGTCTTTTTCGTACTAGCAGTACTAGTACTCCAAGTCCCAGGATCGAGACAACACCTCCATACCAAACGCTCGCGGGGCGATACTGCAACCGGATCTCATGCCTGCCGGGCGGCGCCGCCACCTTCTGAAACGCCTTGGAAAACGTTCCGATGGCCGTTTGCCTGCCGTCGACATACGCGCGCCAGCCGGGTAGATTCTGTTCGATCAGAACCAGATCGCCGCCAGAGGCCGAATCCACCGTGTAGAGGCGTTCGTTCGGCGTCCAACGGTTGATCGATACCTTCCCCGCCTCGAACCGGAACGACGGCAACGCGTTGGTGTATTCGAACACGTGATAGTACGGCCCAACCGGTTCCAGCTTGCGAAAATACGGCAGCGACATCAGTTCCTTGTAATGCGGCGCGGACTCTGACGAAATGTAGTAACGAATGGCAAACGCTTTGAGCATCGCTTCGTTGTTCACCGGAAATTCGAACTCGCGATTGGACTGGAACGGCGCGTACTGTTCCACCTCGGCTTTGTACGCGGCGGGCAGGAACGGGTCAAAGCCCTGCGCGGAGGACATACGGTAATGCCGGAAGTCCGTCGGCAGTGGACCCATGTCGGGCGCAACGCGGTAATACGGTTCCGCCATCAGCCTGGCGGCCATTTCGGGATTCATGCCGACGATGCCCTTGCGATGCAACCGCGCGTCGTCCTTGAAGAAGGAGTCCTGGTTGCCGGGCTTGCGGCGATACGTGTCCTGGCGCAGGCCGTACCAATACTGTTCGGCGACGCACAGCGGGATGAGCAGGAACACCAACGCGGGCCTCGCCGCCGCGAGCGGAGCCCACGCGGAAGCGACAAGCAAAGCCGCGCCCGCCTGCACCGCGGCGTGGAAGTTCCAATGCTGCATGACGTCAAACAGCTTGGGCGCAAAGAACAGCGTCCGGTTGACGATCGCGCCAGGGTTGTTCAGGAACAAGAGTCCCACAGCAACCAGCGTCGCGGCCCCAGCCAGGTTACGCCAAGCCGGCCTGCGCCACACGAGCAACAACAGCGCGATGGGAACCGCTGTCCCCAGGTACAGAAAGATGTCGGTATCCGGAATGAGCGTCCGCCACAGGTAATATTGCTGCCAGGCGAGCGGAATTCCGTTGAAAAACACAGGCTCCGCAGGGCGTAGCCGCGCGAGTTCCAGCGTCGGCGCGAGTTGGATGCCGGCAAGGATCAACGACAACGCGAGTCCGGCAATGGCGCGCCACACGAACCAGCCTTGCATCACCGCCGCGTACGCGACGATCGCGATGGCGCAACTGATGAACGTCGCCGGGTACCCGCACAGCACCATGAGCGCCCCGCAAATCGCGATGCCCCACGTTCGCCGCTTGTCCACGGCCCACAACGCGAACGGGAACCATGCCAGCGCACACATCACGCCCAGATGCTGGATGTCGCTCAGCATGTACCCGGTGAGCCCGAAGGTAAACGCGCCGAGCAGCGAGGATGCGGCGGGCAATCCACGGCCCGAACGGAACCACCAGTACGCGCCGTTGATCAGGATCCAGTAATGAAACAGCAGGAACGCGTGCAAAGCGGCCGACGTGATGCCCTTGCGAAGCCACACGGACCCGAACAGCATCCACGTCGGCGGATAAAACAATTGCGCCTGGATGTTGCCGGCAAGGCTGATGCCGCAGTAAATCCACGGGTCCCACCACGGGAATTCGCCGCTTTGCAGGGATTGAAACGCGTAATTCAGCAGTGGCCAGTGATAGCCTTCGATATCGCCGCCAATGTGCAACTTTCGCAACGGCGGCAGATACTCGCAGAACATCGCATACAAGGCCAGCAGGACAACGCCCGCCACGATTTGCGCCTCACGGCGCCGGGAAATGGTCCTCACTTGACGGCCAGGGTAAAGTCCACAGTCAGAATCAGGGCATGGTTGGCCGGCACGATGTTGCTGACGTCAAACCGCATGAGTTCGCGTTTGACCGCCCCCGGGCCGGTGTTCGGACCGTCCTCTAAGAGCTTCTTGGCGTCATCCAACAGGTTGTAGTCGAACGATCGTTCGAGGCTCTGCATGAGCGCTTGTTTGACTTTGCGAATGTAGTACGAGTCCCGGTCTGTTTGCACGGCGATATCCTTAAAACCCACGCGTCCCTTGTTGTAAAACGGAACGCCATATACAGTGAGTTGAAAAGCGTCGCCAATTCCGACACACCGTCCAAACATATTCATCGCCGATTTGCCGGTGAACCGGGCGGCGATGGCGATTTTGCCGTTGGACGGCGTGATCTTGGGATTTTCGAGATAGGCAAACGAGCATTTATCGGTCTTGTTGCCGCGCACGTAGCGGCGGCCCTCGTCGGTAAAGGCCTGCTGCGCGATGAGGCGCTCCAGCACCTGGTAGGAAAGCTGAATCTCGGTCGCACGGGCGGCGGACGCCAGTAAGAGGAAAGCGATCAGGCTTTGACGTCGTAGCAACTCAACAGACCCTGATTGCGAATATACAGTTTGCCGCCACAGACCACCGGATGCGCCCACGAAGGCAGCCCCTGATCCTCGATCGGGAAGCGGCCGAGTTCCTTGTAGCCGGCGGGAGTGGCTTCCGCAAGCCCCATCACCTGCCCTTCGCTAAGCAGATAGAGCTTGCCGTCGGCGAACGTGATGGAACCCTTGCCGACGCTGCGATCCTTCCATACGGCCTTGCCGGTGGCGAGTTCCATACACGTAAGGATCGCGTTCGAAAAGCCGTAGACATGCCCTTGGTGAACCACCACGCCGCCATGGTGATTCTGCATGTCGCGATTGAAGTACTTCTTTTCCGCGGCGACCAGGTTGTTGCCGCCGGAGGTAAGTTCCAGCATCGCGCAACCCGTGCCGTAGGCCGACGTATAGAACACGCGGTTGCCTTCGAGCACAGGCGTCGTGCAGTTGGCCGTACCGTTGGCGGGCGATTGTTCGCGCCACATCAGCTTGCCGTCGCTCGCCCGGATTCCGACGCCGGCCTGCGCGGTCAACGTCATGATGGTGCGAACGCCCGCGACATCGGCCACGATGCAGGACGAGTAGCCCGCGCTGTCGCTCAAGCCTTTGGACGTCCAAACGGTCTTGCCGGTGGTTTTGTCGAGCGCGACGACGCAGGCATCGCGGCCGCCCGGCGTCACGATGACGTTATTGCCGTCAATCAGCGGGGACTCGCTCAGGTTCCAGTGCGGGTTGTCGCCGCCAAAATCTTTCAGGATGTTCCGCTTCCATTGCGAACTGCCGTCTTTGAAGCGAATACAGGAGAGGTCGCCATTTTCCGAAAGCGCGTAGATGCTTTCGCCGTCGACGGTAGGCGTCGAACGCGGCCCGGGACCCCGGTCCTGATCGAGCCTCGGGCCAAGGATCGAGAACCAGACGGGAGCGCCGTTCGCGCGATTGAGCGCAAACACCACCGAATCGTTGCCGCGCCGTCCCTGGACGTAGATCCGTTCACCCGCAACCGCCAGCGAACCGTACCCTTCACCGAGGTTCGAAATCTGCCACAAGCGCTTGGGTCCGCTACCGGACGGCCAACTGGCGAGCAAGCCGGTTTCGGTGGATATGCCATCGCGCCTCGGGCCTCGCCATTGCGGCCAATCGGAAGGCGTGGTGGCAGGCAGCGCGTAACCGAGGCCGGTAGCGGCCGCGATACCAGAGAGGAATTGCCGGCGGTGCATCGTCATAAACAATCAATCTCCTCTACTTTTACAAGTGTATGAGGAAGGGACGTAGCTCCGCCAGCGAAGGTACCGTTTCAGGCCGCGGTCATTTCGGTGGTCTGCGATGGTACGGACTGCCGCCAATAGTCTTCGAACAGGCCCTTCATCGCGGCGCCCATGCCGTCGTGATCGAACATCACCGAGGTCCAGGCGGGCTTGGTGACCACCGGGTCGAGCAGCGCGATCATGCCCTGCTTGCAGTCAAACAGCGCAAGCTTCATCGGCAGCGAATCGACAAACCGGATGCTGACGCCCATGGCAAGGTATTCCTGCAGACGCTGCAGATGAGCGTCGTCGAGCGCGCCGGCCTGAAAGATGAGGCGGCAGGCGACCCCGCGCTGGCGAGCCTCGCGCACCAGTTGTTCATCGAGCGGATCCACGGCATACGGCGGACGCGAGAATTCCACGTACTCGTTCTGAACCTCGCTCAGCATTTTGCGATACTGCGCTGCGGTTTGACCCTGGTCGCCGACGATGCGCAGAAAGTCGAGAGTTCCGCGGCCTTCCTGGCCTTCGGAGTAGGTCGTGTTGAGGTCTTCGACGAGACCGGAGGCCATGCGGGCCTGCTCGGTGATTTCCTGCTGCAGTTGTTGCGAACGGCGTTCGAGATACGCGGGTACAGCCAGCGCGGGTTCGACCGCGGAGAACAGCTTGGTCTTTTCCTGAATGACCTGGGCGAATCCCTTTTCGACGAGAGAATCGAGCACTTCGTAGATTTTCTGCCGCGGGACATGGGCGCGGGCAGCGAGTTCGAGGGCCTTGAATCGTGGATGGCCGACCAGCACCAGGTAGGAGCGAGCCTCGTAGGCATTGAGCCCGAGGGTTTGCAACCGCCGCCAGAAGCGCTGGAAATCGTTGTCTTTCAATTCCTGGGTCATCTTCAAGTTCCTAGAGCATATCAAAAGCGGATTCGCGGGCAGGATCGCCATCCGCGGCGGCGCGGCGATGGGCGTTTGATACACTGGACGAAGCCTCCGCCGCCCATGCTTCTTGCACCCGAGTTCATCGACTACATCGCCGCGCAGTTGCTTAAGCGGATGACGCCTCGCATTATCGAGACCAGCGATCTTGGCCGAGCGGCCGAATCCATCGCAACGCTCATTGAAGACGACCTGGCGATTGAAGACAAGCTGAACGACGAAGCTCGCGATTTGCTGGAACAGTATTCGGAAGTGATGCGCAAAGAAGGCATCAGCTACCAGGACATGTTCCGCAAGATCAAGAATCAATTGATCCAGCAGCGCAAGATCATTCGCGCGTCGGGCCGTGATTCGGGCGACAAGATGAAGCTTTCGCGCGACAAGATCAACGACCTGTCGCACAAGCTGATGCAGTTGTTCAAGACCCGGCGCGAGTTCCGGGTGAAGGGCGACGCCAACGCGGCCCGCCTGGAGATCGTGAAGATACTGACGGAAATCCTCCAGATGGAGGATAAAGTGGATCACGCGGCGCGGTTGAAGGTAAAGACGATCAAGCGCGAGATCACCGAAGGCGGCGAGGAGTGGGATGTGTTACACCGCCGATACTACGCCGAGGAAATGAAGAAGCTCGGGATTGATCTAGCGAAGGTCTAGCAGGATTTTTTCCGCCCAGGCGGGCAGTTCCGCCGCCTGCCAAATCACTTCCAAACCAGCAAGTTCGGCGATCGGGCGAATCTCTTCGCCGGAATTATCAAAGACCGCCGATTCATCCGCAAGGCCCGCCGCGCTGGCAAAGTTACGCTGGCTCCGTTCGTAGCGCCGCACAATGTCTTCGTCCGGCACGTCGTGTCCGCCCATCGCGAATCTGGCCCGCACACGTTGAATGTTCAACGTCGGATCGTTCAACGCAATGTAAATCAGCCGTATGTGATAGTGCGCGGCCTTGGCGTTGCGCATCACCGCAATGGCGCTGTTTCCAGCGAGCGTGGTTTCGAGAACAAAGTCCGCGCCGGTTTCTACAAAGGTCCGGCAGCGGTGAATCGTTTCCCGTCCGGCGGACAGGGCGGCGCGGGAAGGATCAACGGGGTCGAGTTCCCGGGCGATCGCATCGGGATCCACCAAATTCTCGCGCGGACCGAGGTTGAGCCGCGCCGTAAGGGTGCTCTTGCCGGAACCATTGGGACCCGCGAGAACAGTTAAGGTAGGCACTTAAGCGGCGTCGCGAGTCAATTCCCGGATTCTGGTGCTCTTGGAATTTTCGAGGCGGACTTCGAAGCGGCGGCCGTCCGGAAGTTCTTCGACATAGCGGCCCGCGTCATCCAGGAAGAAGACGGAATGCCCGGCCGCTAACGTGGCTTCACGCGCCTGCCTCGTGGCAGTCTGCGCATCCCTGATGAATTGCTCAGTAAGAATGCTGGTGTGAACCATCGACTACTATTCTAGCGAAGCTTATACACCGCATACTTCGCGTTCCGGTACACGGCTGGCGACTCATCGAACTTCGTCGCGGCCTTGAGGACAATGTAATCCACGCCTTGATCGCGCCAGGAAGCAAGCGGCTTCGCCTTGTCGTCGGCGATCGCCATCCGCCGCCACCACTCCATCGAAAACTCCCGTGAATAGTTCACCTGGCCGCCCGATTTCTGGTCCACGTACAGCGCCCGCTGCGACCGTACCCGGAAGATCCCAGCCACCAGCGACTTGGTGAGTTCCGGCATCTGAAACAGCGCCTCCTTCGGCGTGTTCCGGCGAACCCAGCTTCCGACGTCGTCGATCTCGGCCTCATGAATGGCGGCGTAGTTGGTCTGCTTCGTGACCCCAAGGAACAGCCAGGCCGTCAGAGAGAACGCGACCACCGCTGCCAGCACAGGCTGGCGCACCTGCAACAACAGGACCGTAACGGCGACAATAGCCGCCGTGCTCACAATCCGCACAGGGTCTGAGTATGCGTCAAAGATGAGGTAGTGGT
>JAFDVT010000328.1 GCA_018268875.1 Acidobacteriota bacterium | reverse complement strand
TGTTGTCCAAAGCGGCATGGTAGCAGTGCGCGCGCCGCTACAAGGGCAGTTCCATAAAGACGTTGGCGCGGGTGAACGGCGAAGGTTCCGGCGGGACATGGCGGAAGCCGACCGACTCATACAGCCGTACCGCATTGGCCAGCTTGGAACTGGTTTCGAGGCGCACGGATTTTGCCCCCATCGCGCGCGCTTCGTCGAGCGTCGCTTCCACGATCTTGCGGCCTAATCCCTGGCCTCGCAAATCCGGCGCGACGGCAAGCTTGGCGAGTTCCAAAACTCCTTCGTGGACATGGCACGGGATCAGCGCACAGCAGCCAATCGCCTGCTCCCCGTCGTACGCCATGAGGATTCGCCCGCCATGGTCCATGATGTGCGTCTTGGGGTCGCCGAGGACGAGGCGGTCCTGCTCTTCCATGGCGAAGAAACGCGAAATCCATTCCTCGTTCAGGCTTTTGAAGGCGTCACGGTCGCGCTGCTCGTCAAACGGACGAATCGTCATGACCTTACTGTACGGCCGCCCCGTCCATATGTCCAATATCTTGTTTGTTACGATCAAGACGCATTGCATATGGATGTCGAACTGCGCCATCTTCGCTACTTCGTAGCCGTCGCCGAGGAACTGCATTTTGGCCGCGCCGCCAAACGCCTGCACCTGGCGCAACCGCCGCTTTCGCAACAGATTCGGAAGCTCGAAGCCATCGTCGGTTTCCCGCTGTTTGTCCGGACCTCGCGCGCCGTCCAACTCACCACCACCGGCGAACTGTTCCTGGCCCGGGCCAAGCGCACGCTGCGGCTAGTGGAAGAAGACCTCGAAGAGGCGCGAGGCATCGGCCGCGGCGAATCCGGAACGCTGCGGGTGGGCTTTATCAGTTCCTGTATGTTGACGCAGATTCCAGGGCTGCTGCGCGAATACCACCGGACGCACCCGGGCGTCCAACTGCAACTGCACGAAGCCTACACGTCGCGCGTGGTGGACCAGTTGTTACGCAACGAGGTGGACGCCGGCATCCTGCGCGATGGCGGACCTCGCGAAGGGCTGACCGTCCGCACCATCGCCGCGGAACGCTTTCTGGCGGTCCTGCCGCGGCATCACAAGCTCGCCTCGCGCGAAAAGCTCGACCCGCGGGCGCTTCGCGACGAACCGTTCGTCATGTTTCCCAAGGAAGCCGGAACGCTCGCCTACAGCCGTACGCTGGCTGTGTTCGCCGACGCCGGGTTCGAACCCCGGGTGGTGCAGGAAGGTCCACAATGGCTGACCATTCTGCGGCTGGTGGCCGCCGGACTCGGTGTAACGATCGCGCCGGCATGCGTTCGCCAGATCGCGTCGCCGGATGTCATATGCCTGGAACTAAAGGGAACCAAGGCTCGGAGCGAGGTGGAGATCGCGTGGCGGGACGGCGAGGAAAGGCCCCTGGTGCACGCGTTTGCGTCCGCCTGCCTTGCTTAGGTACTTTTCGGAGTGCGCCATAAGCGAACAGCCATACGGAGCGTATGCCCATATTAGTAGTTGACCCACAACCAGACAGCACAGTATATTGTGTGTACCCACGCGAATCAGACCACAACAAGGCTGAAATGTTTTGAAATGACGTGGAAAACCTCTGAACGGACTTCCTTTTCATGGCTGGCACTGTAGAATCCGATGTACTGATCCCCGGCGTATTTGCGGAGACTCCGCAAACCACCATGCATGTGAGAAAACGCAACGGGTCGCTGGAACCCGTTTCGGTCGACAAGATCATTCGGGCCGTCGAACGATCGGCTGTCGGACTGGCACATGTCGACCCGATGCGGGTGGCCATCAAGACCATTGGCGGGTTGTACGAAAAATCGACGACCAAGGAACTGGATCAGCTTTCGATCCAGACAGCGTCGTCGCTGATTTCCGAAGAGCCGGAGTACAGCCGCCTGGCGGCGCGCCTGCTCGACCAGTACATCGAAAAAGAAGTTCAAAACCAGAACATTTTTTCGTTTTCGCAGTCCATCGAGGCCGGCCAGCGCTTTGGGTTGATTTCCGAGAGCACCGCCGCTTTCGTGAAAGAGAACGCGCGCAAGCTCAACAGCGCGATCGACGAGCGCCTGTCGGACCGTTTTGAATTCTTCGGCATCCGCACCGTCTACGACCGTTACCTGCTGAAGCATCCCGAAACGCGGGATGTTCTGGAAACGCCGCAGTACTTCTTTCTACGCGTGGCCTGCGGTTTGTCGCGGTCGCCGCAGGAAGCCATCGACTTTTACGACCTGATCGCGCGGCTGGATTACCTGCCCAGTTCGCCGACGCTGTTCAACTCGGGTACGTCGCATGCGCAGATGTCGTCGTGCTACCTGCTCGATTCGCCGCAGGACCATCTGGAAGCCATTTACGACCGCTATAAGGATGTCGCGATGCTGTCCAAGTTTTCGGGCGGCATCGGCCTCGCGTACCACCGCGTGCGGTCGCGCGGGTCGTTGATTCAGGCCACCAACGGCAAGTCCAACGGCATCGTGCCGTGGTTGAAGACGCTTGATTCGTCGGTCTCCGCGGTGAACCAAGGCGGCAAGCGCAAGGGCGCCTGCTGCGTGTACCTGGAACCGTGGCACGCCGACATGGAAGAGTTCCTGGAACTGCGCGACAACACCGGCGACGAGGCTCGGCGGACGTACAACCTGAACCTCGCGCACTGGATTCCGGACATCTTTATGGAGCGTGTGGACGCCGATGGCGTGTGGAGTCTGTTCGACCCCGCCAAGGTGCCGCACTTCCCCGACTTGTACGGCGCCGAGTTCCGCAAGGCCTACGAACAGGCCGAAGCGCAGGGACTGTACCAACGCCAGATCAAGGCTCGCGACCTGTACGCGCGCATGATGCGGATGCTGGCCGAAACCGGCAACGGCTGGATGACGTTTAAGGACGCATCCAACGCCAAGTGCAATCAAACCGGGGCTTCGGCCGCCAACGTGGTCCACCTGTCGAATCTGTGCACGGAAATCATCGAGGTGACGTCGAACGCGGAAACCGCGGTTTGCAACCTGGGTTCGATCAACCTGGCGCGGCATGTCGCCGATGGCAAGTTCGACTTTGCGAAGTTGGCCGACACGGTTCGCCGCGCGGTGCCGTTTCTCGATCGCGTGATCGACATCAACTACTATCCGACCGACGCGGCCAAAGTGTCGAACCATCGCTGGCGTCCCGTGGGACTGGGCGTGATGGGCCTGCAGGACGTGTTCTTTCAGTTGAAACTGGCGTTCGATGCGCCGGAAGCGCGCGAACTGTCCCGCAGGATTCAGGAAGAGGTTTATTACAACGCGCTGGTCGTGTCCTGCGAGTTGTCCGAAGCCAGCGGCCCGCATGCGTCGTTCGCGGAAACCCGCGCCGCCAAAGGCGACCTGCAGTTTGACGCCTGGGGCGTTACGCCTTCGGACGTCAAGCGCTGGGACGCGCTGCGCGCGCGCATCCAGAAACATGGCCTGCGCAATTCGTTGCTGATCGCCATCGCGCCGACGGCGACCATCGCGTCGATTGCCGGGTGTTCCGAGTGCATTGAACCGCAGGTGTCGAACCTCTTCAAGCGGGAAACGCTGTCGGGCGACTTCCTACAGGTGAATCGTTACCTCGCCGCGGACCTGAAGGCCGTGGGCCATTGGACGGAAGAAGTTCGCAACAAGCTGAAGCTGGCCGAAGGGTCGGTACAGAATCTTGCGGAACTGCCGGTGGAACTGCGCGGCGTGTACCGCACGGCGTGGGAAATCCCCATGCGTTCGTTGATCGACATGGCCGCCGAACGTGGCGCGTTCATCGACCAGAGCCAGTCGCTGAACCTGTTCATGGAAAGCCCGAACATCGGCAAGCTGTCGTCGATGTACATGTATGCGTGGAAAAAAGGCCTGAAAACGACCTACTACATGCGTTCGCGCCCGGCGTCGAAGATCGCCAAGGCGACCGTGCCCGTCAGCACCAGCAAAGCCGTCGCGTGTTCGCTGGAAAACCCGGAATCGTGCGAGGCGTGCCAATAAAATGATCCTCAATCCAGGCTTTAACCTCACCCTTCGGCCCATGAAGTACCCGGTGTACTTCGAGATGTTCAAGACCGCCATCAAGAACACGTGGACCGTGGAAGAGGTCGATTTTTCGACCGACGTCACCGATTTGCGCAGCCGCATGACGCCGGCCGAGCAGCATCTGATCAAGCGTCTGGTGGCGTTTTTCGCGACGGGCGACAGCATCGTTGGCAACAACCTGGTGCTGAACCTGTACAAGCACATCAATTCGCCGGAAGCGCGGATGTACCTGTCGCGCCAGTTGTACGAGGAAGCGCTGCACGTGCAGTTCTACCTGACGCTGCTCGACACCTATATCACCGATCCGGATGAACGGGCGGCGGCGTTCGCGGCCGTGGAAAACATCCCGTCCATCCAGAAGAAAGCCGACTTCTGCTTCCGCTGGATCGATTCCATCCAAAAGCTGGACGAATTGCGTACCGACGCGGACATGCGCCAGTTCCTGCTGAACCTGGTGTGCTTTGCCTGCTGCATCGAAGGGCTGTTCTTCTTTGCGGCGTTCGCCTACGTGTACTATCTGCGGTCGCGCGGGTTGCTGCAAGGTCTGGCGACGGGCACCAACTGGGTGTTCCGCGACGAAAGCGCGCACATCGAGTTCGCGCTGGAGGTGGTAGAAACCGTTCGCCGCGAGCGTCCGGAGCTGTTCGACGCGACCTTCAACGACGATGTGACGCAGATGATCCGCGAGGCGGTGGACTGCGAACTCACGTTCGCCGAGGACACGCTGGGCCAGGGCGTCAGCGGCCTATCGGTGGCCAACATGCGCGAGTATTTGCAGTACATCGCGGACCGGCGTCTCGAAGCGGTGGGTTGCAAGCCGGTGTTCGGGTCGCGCAATCCGTTTGCATTCATGGAATTGCAAGACGTCCAGGAGTTGACCAACTTCTTTGAACGCCGCGTATCGGCCTACCAGGTGGGCGTCACCGGCGAGGTCGCATTCGCCGAAGACTTCTAGATTCCCGTTTACGTTGTTGACAGCCTCCCCGCCCGGGGGGATGAGATTTACCTTGCCCAGGGCAGTGCCCCAAACGCAACTCCGCCGCATACTCAAACTGCCGGGACCGATCGAGCGAAAGCAAAATCGGTCCCGTACAGAAACGGAGTAGTACCGGGCATGAACACCAAAAGCATGTTCCACATCGCGAGCGCTGCTACGACAGCCGCGATGCTGGCCTACGTCTGCATGAGCGAGACGGCCATGGCGAAATCCGTTGTGATGGATGACGCGGCGCGGACCGCCGCGGCCAAGGGAAGCCTGGTCAGCATACGCGACCTCGCTTTGCGCGCGACCACGGGTGCGACGTCGTTCAAAGCTACGGTTCAGGCCAACCGGCTTTCGGATGTTGTTGTGGAGCGGCAGGAGTTGAACGAATTGCGGGCGTCGCTGAACGAAATGGGCCGCCACGTCGTCGCGCTGGACGCCGATCGCGCGAACCTCGCGCCGTGGGAAACCGCCGCGCTCGACCACATCACTCCAGTCCTGCGGCACGCGGCGGCGACGCTCACCAGTGCGATTGAATTTTCCAAGAACAATCCGAATTGGACCGCGAGTCCGATCAACACCGGGTATGCGAATTCGCTCGAAAAGGATATGCATCAGATCCATAAGACGATCGACGAATATCTG
>JAFDVT010000327.1 GCA_018268875.1 Acidobacteriota bacterium | reverse complement strand
GGAAGTTCCGCAGTTGCGGATAGGTCTTCACGATGAAGTCCTGCGCGTAGCGATCCGCGGCGGCCAGTTCCTGGGGCGAATGCCCCGCTCCCGCCACCACGCGAATCAGCGCCGTATCGGTGCGGTTGTAACGAATCGCATCCTCCACGACGTAATACTTGGCTTTGTACTCGTTGGCCACCGCGCGGTCGCGCGATTGATACCAGTAATAAACCAGGCTGCGGCTATCGCCCTTGGCGACGACGTAGCGGTTCACTTCCAGCGGATGTCCGTCGGGCAGCGTCAACGTCTCGATGGTCGAGGTCTGCTGGACCCAGCCGGCGCCCGGCAGACAGTTCTTCGGCGAATGCGGAGCCTTGCCGTTGCGCTGCGAACGGAACGCCGCGACAAACAGGTTAACGTTGGCTTCGCCGGGAATCTGATAGTCGCGAATCATCAAGTCGTCGGCCTGCAGTGTTTCGACGATCTCTTTTTCGATCACCCCGCGAACTCGCAACTGCCAGTTGGCAATCTTGTCCGGGAAGCTATCCAACGGCTTGATCGGAGGCAGCGACTCCGGCCGGTTGTAGCTCAACAGCACCACGCCCTGCAGCACGAGCAGTCCCGTGAGAATCAGCGCGGCTTTCGACTTCAGGAAATCAAAGCTCATACAGCGGGCAAAGCCTCCGGTGTCATATTTTCGGGCTTATTGCCCCACCACTTCTTCCAAACCCAGTTGATAACGGCATGCAGCGCCACCAGCAGCACCAGGTCGAGGACAAAGATCACCCAGCCTTCCATGGTGTGCAACGTACCCTGCACCAATGCCGGATCGTGATCGGCGATGATGCCGGTTACCGTCACGCGAGCCGCGTTCGCGGCCACGGCGATGGGCACCGTCCCAATCAGCAAAGCCCATTTCATCCAAGGCTTTTCGTCGAAAAAGTATCCGTAGACAACCCCGATAAACGATAGCGACAACAGGGACCGGATGCCACTGCACGCTTCCACGACCGAAAGCTTGGTGGTCGCCAATTCAATGATGTTGCCGTCCCGCAAAACCGGAATTCCCACCAGCAGCAGGACCTGTTCCGCCACCTGCGACGCGAACAACTGCAGCGGCAGCGTCAATTGCCCGTAAATCACTTTGGGAAGCGGCACCATAAAAGTCAGCACGAACAATGGCAGCCCGCACGACTTCAAGACGCGCCAGCCACCCATCAATAAGATGCTTCCCGCAAGAATAATGATGATCGAAGTGCGCTGCAAAAACAGTTCCGCGCCCAGGCTGCCCACAATCAACTGCAAGGAACCCCACAACACCACAAGCACGCCCCAGTAGTTGGGGATCCAGGGCTGTCCAAATATTTCGTCGCGTTTCTGCCAGGCAATAAAGGCTGCAATTGGGGGAACAAAAAACCCGTGGCCGACATCTTCATCAATGGACCACTGAGCAATCAATCCTTTGAAGATCGATACGTAGCTGACAATCAAAAGGGCCCCGAACCATATGATCGAAGTCCATGGTACGCGCGCGTTCGCGCTTTTTTGGTCGGATGGGTCCGAGGGTCGCGGCTCGACTTGGGCCACTGCGGCTGTATCGCCGCTAACTTGCTGCATCTGGGACGAACCTCTTGAACCAGTAGAGCACAATTCGAAGACCGGCCAGCGGAACGGAATCGCCGCGCCGGGTGAACCGGAATGAACAAGTAAAATGAAGAAGCAAATGTCCAAATTGGCTCTTGCCGGATTTTTTTCGGCCTGCCTCGCCATGGCGCAGACCCCGATTCTGCCCTTGCGCGACGTCAAAGCAGGCATGAAGGGCATTGGCCGCACCGTTTTTTCCGGGGACCGCATTGAGGAATTCCAAGCCGACATATTGGGAGTGTTAGAAAACTCCGGCCCCCGCCAGTCCATCATTCTGGCCCGTCTGAGCGGTGGGCCGATCGCCAAAACCGGCGTCATGCAGGGCATGAGCGGCAGCCCGGTTTACGTGGATGGCAAACTGATCGGCGCGGTGGCCTTGGCCTTTACATTCGCGACCGACCCCATCGCCGGCATCCGCCCCATCGAGGAAATGCTCGACGTGACGCAGTCCACTGCTACGCCTGCCCGCCGCGAGGTCGCCCTGCGCGCCGGCGGCGATCCGTCCGCCTCCAAGCTCGTCGAACTCGCCACGCCAGTCTCCTTTTCCGGCCTCAGCGAAGCTTCCGTCGCCCGCTTCGCCCCCGAACTTCGCAAACTTGGCCTCGAACCGATGCAAGGCGCGCTTGCTGGTGGCGGCGGCTCGAACAACGCCACTCCCGGCGACCGGACGAAGATCAAGCCCGGCTCTATGATTTCGGTGCAGTTGATGACCGGAGACATGGCGGTCGCGGCCGACGGCGCCGTCACCATGATCGATGGCGACAAGCTGTACGCCTTCGGACACCGCTTCCTTTCCGGAGGCGCGACCGAAATGCCCTTTGCGAGATCCGAAGTGATCGCTCTATTACCCAATATCAATACGTCGTTCAAGATCTCCACCGCTCGCGAGCATATGGGCGTCATCACACAGGACCGCAACGCCGCCATCGCCGGATCGTTCGGCGGCCGCCCGACGATGGTGCCGCTCGCCATCACCGTGCGAGGTTCGGATCGATCGAAGCCCGCGCGTTCGTACAACATGCAAATGGTCCGCGACAAAACGCTGCTGCCGTTGTTGACCCAGATGGCGATCTTTTCGTCGATCGACGGCACCGAACGTACGCTAGGCCCCGGCACCATGCGCCTGCGAGGCACGCTGGAGTTCGACGGCGGCATGCCGCCCATTCGCCTCGACAACGCGTTCGCGTCCGACACCAATGCGCCCGCCCTGGCGGCGGCCTACACGTCCTTGCCGATCTCCTACGCGTTACTGTCCGGTATCGACACGCTCAAGCCCAAGTCCATTTCGATTGAAATCGAGGCCACAGATTCCAAGAAATCCTTCCAACTGGATCAGGCCTGGGTATCCGCGCGTGAGGCCCGCGCCGGCGAATCGGTCGAAATCAATTTGTCATTAACCGGCGAAAACGGCGCAGAACTCTTCCGAAAAGTGAACTTTCCCCTGCCCATCGGCATGTCTCCCGGCCCGTTGTACTTCACGATTTCCGACGGCATCACCTCCAATTTCTCCGAACTCCTGCAAACCGCCAGCACCCGTTCGCGAACTCCCGGCCAAGTGGCGGAACTCTTGAACTCCCTGC
>JAFDVT010000326.1 GCA_018268875.1 Acidobacteriota bacterium | reverse complement strand
TCGCTCGGCCTGAACTACTACAACGACCCCATCATCAAGTGGGACATCGACATCGCCGGATACTTCCGCATCGACACCGGCGACACCAACTCGTTCCCGCGCCGCGAATTCCAGTACCTCGACACCATGCGCTGGACCAAGGGCAAGCATCAACTCACGATGGGCGGCGAGTATTCGCACGGTTCCAACAACATCGTCAACAACTTCCGCGCCAATGGCCAGTGGAGCTTTAACGGCAGTGCCCCCTTCACCGGCGACGGCCTTGCCGACTTCATGATCGGGCGATTCAATTCGCTCACCCAGGGCATCGGAGAATACAAAGGAACGCAAATCAAGCGCTTCAGTATGTTCGTGCAGGATTCCTGGAAAGTGTCCCGCCGCTTTACGGTCGATCTGGGCATGCGCTGGGAACCCTTTATCCCCTACACCGATTCGCTGAACAAACTGGCGGTTTGGCGTCCCGCCGAACAGTCCACGCGATACATCAACGCTCCCAAGGGCGTGATTTTTGCGGGCGATCCCACCGTCCCGCGCGGCGGCGTACCCACCATCTGGCATAACTTCGGACCTCGCCTCGGCTTTGCCTGGGACGTCTTCGGCGACGGCAAGACCGCGGTTCGTGGCGGCTACGGCATGTTCTACGACTGGACCAATACGATTTCCACCAACAGCCAGGCCAACCAGGCCCCGTTCGGAACCGTGGTCAGCGTGTTCGGCAACCAGACCAACAGCTTCAACGACCCGTGGTTCGGCACGACGAATCCGTTCCCGGCCTCCACCACGCCGCCTGCGAACACGATCTTTCCGCAGTATTCCTCGCAGTTCCTCTACGCGGCGGACTTCCGCAATCCGTATGTTCAATCCTGGAACCTGACGCTCGAACGCGAACTCCCCGGCGGCTTCGTCGCTCGCGCGTCGTATGCGGGTTCCAAGGGTACCCGCCTCGGCACCGGTCGCGAACTCAACCCCGCCATCTACGCCGTGGGCGCCACCACCGCCACCACGAACCAGCGTCGCGCCCTGGCGCCCGCGCTCGGTTCCACGCCAATCATCGAAAGCGTCGGCAATTCCACCTTCCATGCTTTGCAAACCACGCTCGAACGCCGTTTCTCGAAGGGCTTTACCGTGCTGGCCAACTACCAGTTCGCCAAGTCGATCGACGACACCTCGCAGAATAAGGTGAACGGCATCACCCGCGTGCTGAGCCAGCAGTTGGACAAGGGACTTTCCGAGTTCCACCGCTCGCATGTCTTCAACCTGTCGGGTTTGTGGGAACTGCCGGGTCTGCCGAAAAAAGGCGTCGCCCGCTTCTTCCTCGGCGGCTGGAACCTGAATGGCATCGTCAATCTATACAGCGGCCAGCCCTTCACGGTGACCAGCGGCGTCGACAACGCCCGCAGCGGCATTGGCAGCCAGCGCGCGGACCTCATCGGCGACCCCTACTTCTCCGGTGACCGTACGCGCGACGCGTTGATCGGCGAGTATCTGCGCAAGGCCGCGTTTGCCGCCAACGCCCTCGGTACGTACGGTACGCTCGGCCGCAACACCTTCTTCAATCCCGGCCTCGCGAACGTCGACCTGGGTCTGTCGAAGGGCTTCCGCTGGAACGAACGCATCAACACGACGTTCCGCTTCGAAGCGTTCAACGCGCTGAACCGGGTCAATCTGAACGGCCCCAACGGCGCCCAGAACAATGCCCAGTTCATGCGCATCACCAGCGCGCAGGATCCGCGGATTCTGCAGCTGGCGTTACGAGTCACCTTCTGAGGCTTTCAGAGGTTCGGAGAAAGAGAAAGGGTCCACCCTCGCGAGAGGATGGACCCTAACTTTTTGATACAGACTCTGGATCGAACTTAGGCCGAATGCTTGCGGCGGCGAGCCACCAGGCCAGCCAAACCAAGTCCGGCGACCAGCGATGCGGTGGCAGCGGGTTCCGGAACCGATGCGATGGATACCGCATCGACGAACGCCGTCGAATCCCTCTCCGCCAGACCGGCAAACGTCACCGTGTAGGCGCCCGCGCCCGTGGAAAACGCCAGGCTCTGCGGGGCGAACGGGGAGTAGCTTGTCGTCGAAACCAACTGGGACAGCACCGTGCCGCTTCCATTCGAAACGGTTACGCGAACCCACTGGTTTCCGTCGCAGCATCCGTCATTCTGACGGCCGCCGATCGTGAAGTTCAATACATATGATCCCGCCGCGAAGTTCAGGCTCTGCGACGCGCTGGTCGACCCCTGCAGGAACAGCGCCTGCGTACCGGCGGTGATCGTCGGCGGATTGAAAGCCGAGCCATTGCTGGAAAGGCCCGAGCCCTCAGCCAGCGTCCATCCGAAACCGGGGGCACCGTTGAAATCCTGCTGCGGTACGGGCGCGGCTACGGTCTGGTAGGAATACCCGACTCCAGTGTTGATGGCGACAGCTTCAAACGATCCGTTGACAAGAACCGGGTCCGCAAACGCGAACGCGGTCAGGGCAAAGAAGGCCAATGTAAATTTCTTCAAAAGCAGTACCTCCGTATAGCTTTAGATCATAAGTATATCGGCGTATCGCCCCCTGGCCAATAGTACTCGTCCGCGTTGTCGTACAAGCTGCCCGAAGTGCCTTTTAACTGATTGAAAAAGCTATTGTTAGCGGCACATTAAAAGTATACAAGCCGCCCGTTACGCGCGCCGCCCGTACAGTCCCGCGCAGCCGAACGCGCCGTAGTATTCGAACTCCCCGTCCGGCAGCGAATCCACACACGCGGCCAGAACACCAAAGTCCGGTTCCGGCTTACCTGATTCCGGGAACGCGCTGCGGGGATCGGTAAAGTCGTGGAACAGCACGAAGCCACCCGGTGCCACCAGTTGCCCCAGCATCTGGCAGACCTCGCGCATCGGGCCGTAGTAGTGCGAGTGATCCACAAAGATGAACCCGAAGCGCTTGCCCTGCGCGATGTATCGGCGGCAGACCTCGCCCGCCTCGCCGACGCGGACGTCCACCAGCCCTTCCGCGATCTCGCCCGCCAGGTTCTCGCAAGCCTTGTTCACGCACGGCTCATCCAGGTCGATCGTGCAGATCCTGCGCTTGCCCGTGTCCCCGAACCGCCGCAATGCCGCCGTCATGATGTGCGACGACAGCCCCTGGTGCGTCCCCAACTCCAGAATGTCGCCGTCGCACATCGCCGCCATTTCGTACAGCTTCAGTGCATCGGCCCGCCGCAGCCACCCGAAAATGCGATGGTCGACGATGCGGTCCGGCGTCAACGGCCAGTTCGCCCACTCTTCGTGTTCTTTGTTCAGGAACCCTTCGAACCCAAACGTCGGAGTGTAATCCAGATTGACGTTCGGCGGCACAAAGTACAGGTCCTCGGACGCGACGTCGGCCAGTGCCGGAGGCGCCGTGTCTTTGCGAACCGCAGTCCTGCGCCATAGCCAGCGCTTCAAGCCGCTAATCGCCATACACGCCGGGGTACGCCGTCTTCATCTCTTCCGCTACTTCGAGTGCCGTGCCAATCTGCACCAGCTTGCCCTTTCCGATGCCGGGACACCGTGTCGCCTC
Organism: Acidobacteriota bacterium; assembly: GCA_018268875.1. Classification (GTDB taxonomy): domain Bacteria; phylum Acidobacteriota; class Terriglobia; order Bryobacterales; family Bryobacteraceae; genus F-183. The sequence goes on along the minus strand of JAFDVT010000326.1, from coordinate 3,998 downwards.
ATCGTTCCAAAGGTCGCGATATTCCACCAGTTCCGGCCAAAACGGGTACAACCGGCATTGCACCGGCTTCACCGCGTGGATCGAACACCCGCCATCCTTGAGGAACCGGCACTGTTCGCCGTTACCTGGCTTCCGTAGCCGTCGCAGATGCTTGGTTTTGTACACGAACCGGACCGTGAACTCCTCCGGCTTCATCTTCAGATACGTGGAAATACGCGCCAGATCGTCGTCCGTGATGTAGACATAGCCCTTGGTTTCGCAGCATTTGGTGCAGCCGCGCTGGCATTCGAATCGAAGCCCGTCCATCGCCTCAGGCCTCCTTCCACATCAATTCGGCGTCCGACCGTCGAACATAGTTCGCATCGAGCGCCGCCGGATCCACATGGGGCGCGGTCGAGGCGATGATTCCGATCGCCCCCGCCAGCGCCCGCGGTACTTCCTTCGCCATGGGGAACTTTTCCGGCTCATTGGACAGCAGTTCGCAACCTTCGGGCAGCGACCCGAACCAACGCTCCGGCGGCATCACCGCTTCCGGCCGAACCTCCTGCAACGCCGCATCGTACAGCCCGCCGTAGACCTCGCCCCGCCGCGCATCGATCACCGGCGCGCGCAAAGAAGACGTCCCGTACCAGGCAATCGCCTGCAGATTCGAAACCCCCGCAACCAGCTTGCCTGCGGATTCCGCGAGTCCCTTGGCCGCCGTAATCGAGATGCGGACCCCGGTGAAGGAACCAGGTCCCGTGGCCGTCGCAAAGCAATCCACATCGGCGACGCGGAGTCCATGCTTGGTGAGCAAGCCCTGCATCTGCGGAAACAACACCGCGCCAAAGCCTTCCGGCGAATGCACCGGCAATTCCTCCAGCAATACGCCGTCGCGAACCACCGCCAGGCTGCCCCATTCCGAGGTCGTATCCATCGCCAGTACGATCACGGCAGTAACTTGTAAATCCTGTCGATGGAGTAAACTTTGCCGTTCGCGTTGATCGCCGACAACCGCAGGCTGAGCACGCCCGGGTACTTGGTGATGATGTCTTTCGGAATCCGGAACGTCCCGCTCGCGCCGTAGCCCAGCACGCGGAATCCCTGGCCTTCCGGAACCACCTCGCCGGTCCAGACGTACAGCATCCGCCGGGTCCCACGCGTGTCGCGCTTCACCTTCGCCTCATAGCGAATCTCCTTCGACGCCGAAAGATCGTTCGCAGCCGGTTCCACGATGTCGAACGTCACGTACTTCGGCTGCGATTCGACTTCCTGCAATTGGATCGGCCGCGACTCGAACTTGTATGACTTCAACATCCCTTCCTTCTTGCCTTCGCGCGAAATATGCAGCACCCAGTCGTGATCCTTCGTCGGAGGCTCGCCCAGGAACCGCTCGGACTTGAAATCCTTGATCGGAATCGACTCGCCGGTCGCCGGGTCAAACCATCGCGCGTCGTACCCGTGCCGCTTCACCTGCACCTCCAGCGGCCCGGTGAATTTTTCGACATATACGACATACTCGACCGCCTCGTCGGTGTCGCCAAACTCGCGCACGAGAGCCAACGCGCGCCCGCCGTCGACATAGAAGTACGGTTCGAGTTCCCAATAGCGCGTTCCGGCAAAGAACTGCTGCCAGATGCGCCATTGTTTGGTGGCCTCTTCGGGCCCGCCGGACCGCATCGGATACGCTCCGTTCATCGACGAATTCCAAAGGTTCTGGCGCTGCTCGTCCACCGTCTTGCCGCTCACGGCGTTTACGAACGGCAGCGTGTACAACTGGTGTTCCACCGACCCCAGCGCGATGCTCGCGTTGTTGGACGTGATGTAGTTCATCCACTGGTCGCCGAGGAGAGGAGCGGAGGTCACGGCCGCGCCCGTCGATTTCGGATGGTCGTACTGGTCATGCTTCTTGATGAGGGTGCCCAGTTCCTTGGTGATCGCGCGTCCTTCCAGTTGATCCTCGAACGTGCGAACCATCTGCCAGGTGATGTTGTAGCCCGCATAACGCGAGGTCACGTACTGGACGAACCGTTCGCGGTCCTGCCACGTGGGAAACAGCTTTCGCAAAGCATCGGGATGGTCGGCCAACACGAGGTCCACCACCATGCCCTTCTGGTTCACCGCCAGCAGACGCTTGTCGAGCTCCTGAAAATACGCCACGTTGGGCTGTTGCGACCACGCGTGTGCCTGGTCTGCCGCCTCGCCAAGCAGCATGGCGCGAATATGCGTAAAGTTGTTTACCGCGCGGTCGTCCAGAATGCGATCCAGCTCTGCCTTGGGAATGTAGCCGATGCGGTCCACGGCGTCGCCCATCCAAAGGTGCGGCTGCAGGTCCTGCACGGTCTGCCAGTGGTGAACGTTGACGTTTTTGATGAACTGCGGAGCCTCGCCCTTTTCGGCGATGAAGGTGCCCTGCTTCATGTTCCAGGCGTTGTTGCTACTGGTAAAGCGGAAGTTCCACTCGCCGGGTTCGGTGGGCGAGATGCGAACGACGTAGCGGTTGCCGCCGTCCCAGAACGCCGGAATCAGGTACGTCTTGTGCCGCGGCGACCGGAATTCGCCATGCAATTGTAGGTCCCCGGTGGTCCCGGCGGGAGCGTCAAAAACGAAGTCGCAAGGCGTCCATTGGGCGGGCGCGGCGCAAGGCTGTTGCGCAAACGCATGTACTCCTGCAACCAAGGCGAAAAGACAGGCAAGAACCGGAAACCGCATCTCTACTTCCACTATATAAACCGGAGCGCGCCGCGTGCGTATGCTAGTTTGATGCCATGAGCCTCATCTCGGTGGAACTGCCAGATGCGGACGTCCTCTCGGCATTGGAACAGTTCCGCTACGACCGCATCTCGCTTGGTCGAGGCGCTGAACTCAGCGGCACATCTGTCGAGGCCTTTATGGAATTCGCCGCCGGGCACGAAGTTCCGCTGCACTACGGCGAAGAAGAGCTCGAAGAGGATCGCCGTTCGCTTCAAAATCTATTAAATCTGTAGTCCTCGAAACGCATAATGAACTATGGCAACTGTTCCCGCTTCGCTTTGCGGACGCAAGCTGAGCGATTGCATTGAAGCGGCCAAGCGGTACGAAGCCGGATTGGAAGGCCTCGCCGTAGCCGACGCCGCGTACGCCTTGGATGTTTTCGCAGCCGTGGAAGAACGGCGCGACGTTTTTGATCCGCCCAACTGGGATTAGTCCGCCCCCCTCCACAAACCGTGCGCCGATTCCACCCGCCTTTCCGCATTCGAAACATAGAAAGGAATTCGGGACCCAAAGCTCTAAAAAAAGTCGCCGGAGGCTGGTCTCTCGAGCCGTCAAAACGCGCGATTGATAGGCAAGGGGTCAGTTCATTCACCATCCATGCCAGCTACACATCCAATTCTTTCCAAACGTGCCGGAGAAGGCGGCTCCGCCGACTACGGCGATGTCCTCCGCGTACAGCAACTCCTTTGCCGTGCCGGATTTCTGGCTAAAAATGCCGTCAACGGAACCTGGGGCAAAACCACTTCCGCTACCGCCAAAGCCTGGGGCGACTTTCAAACCAGCAAAGGCTGGATCGTGCAGTCCTACATTGAACCCAAAGACCCCGAGGATCGCTTGGCCTACCTTGCCGCCGCCGCCGGCGTGGTCCAGTGGACCCCCAGTTATTTGCGCAGCGCGTCGGCCCTCAGCGTCTTTACCGAATTCGTTATTGCAAGTAATATCCCTTACGGTTGGGGCGCCAACCATCCTCCGGGAACCCGCATCGTGGTCGGCTTTTTGAACCGCCCCGACTTTATTTTGTTCATGGAGCCGAACAAACAGTTCAGCATCCATACGAGCGAACCCCGGTCGTACAACTGCTGCGCCTTCGCCAATGTCCTGCTATCGGTGTGGCAGCGCGGCAACATCCACGAGTCGCCGTACAACTGGAGCCAGGCTGTGGGGGGCGACGGCGAACAACTGGGCACGCGCTACGGCATGACGGAGATCAAGAATTCCAAGGGCAACCCGGGCATCGCCAGCCTCGACGAACTCAAGGAAGCCAT
>JAFDVT010000325.1 GCA_018268875.1 Acidobacteriota bacterium | reverse complement strand
TGGAAGCGGATTTCCGTACCGCCATTGAAGAACACGGCTTGCGTCGTACCGGCCGGAATCGTAAATGTCGCCGTACGGCTTCCCGACGAGAACTGCACCGCTGGGTCTGCGAACGCCGTATCCGCTTCCGGAATCAGCGTCAGAGTGCCGCGAACAGTTACTCCATACGTCCGCGCCAGCGTCAGGCTTACCTTCGGTTGTTCAAACGCCTGCACCGTCGCCGGACCGCTGATCGTGTAATCGGGCAATGTACCCGGATCGGTGGAAATCGCCAGCAACGGGAACGATACGCCGTTCACCAACAGCGACGCGCCGGAAGGACCACCACTGACAGCGCGGTAGCGGATCTGGAACGTCAGCGACGCGCCCGGAGCAAGGGCGATCGGCAAGGGAGGCATGTTGGCGAGCGAGAACGCGCCCTGCGTGTTGGAATTCAACCCGATGCTCGAAATCGGAGCGGACGCCGTACCGTCGTTGGTAACGGTGAAGTCCACGGTGACGGTTTCTCCCGCGGCCGCCGTGGGAAGCACGATGCCTTCCAGTGGCTGCACCAGCGTGTTCCCCGCCCTGCTCGTGTACGAGTAGCTGAGAATGGAGCCGATTGCTTCCGCCGCCAGGTCAAACGTATCGTTGCCCACCCGCAGGCGTCCGGTCTTGCGGCCCGCCGTGGTGGGCGCAAACACGATGGAAAACAGATAGGACTGCCCGGGAGCGACGTTCGCCGGCAGGAATGGCAGGTCCGCCAGACTGAAGCCTTCGCCGCTGGCCACGATCGCCGAGGCCTGCAGATCGAACTGCGTGTCATTGCGGAACCGCAGGAAGCTGACGGTCTTCTGGCCTACCCGTGTGGACGGCAGCACCACAACCTGGTTCGGCGAAATGGGCTGTGTAGATCCATCGGGCGGTAGCAATTCGTAGGTAAAGTAGGACGAAATGCCGCTCCCGGTGAGAGCGATCGTACGCGTCGCGCCGCCGGCAAATGTCAACACCAGCGTTCCGGTGTCGTTGCCGACTTGGCGTGGACGGTAGCGCAATTGAAAGTTGAAGGTTCCGCCAGCGGCCACCGAAATCGGCAGCAACGGCACGGAAAGCAACGAAAACGCGTCGCCGGTCACCATGGCGGACTGAACTTCGCCGGCTCCGCTACCACGGTTTACGACGGCAACCGTCGCAGTCGTGGTGTTGTTGAGCGGCGTTGCGATAAATGGAATCGTCCCGTTCTCATCCGGCAGTTGGATCACGTTTCCGTCGATCGCAAACATATAGGCGACCTTGAAATCCGGAGTGACGCCATTCAGGCCAAGGATCAACAAACCCTGCCGGCTGGTGTCGGCGGTCAAAGTCTCGACCAGGTTCCAATTCAGTTCGGCGGTCGTGGGGCGGGCAGACGAGGGCGTGTACGCGAGGCGCAGCGTAATTGCTTGTCCCGGCGCGAGCGAAGCATTCACCGGCGGAGGATCGGCAAAAGTAAAGTCTGTGGAGCCCAACAGTTCGGGCGCGCCGCGAAACGCCACGCCGGTTCCGGTTCCGACATACGCCACCGAATAGGTAATGAATGTGGTTTGCCCGATGCCGGGGGCCGATACGGTAACGGAACTCCCGTTGTTCACCGCGGCAATCTGATTGCCCTGCGTCACACGCAGCAGGAACTGTCCGAACACCGGCAGCGGCGCCGACAGCAACAGCATCAGAAGAGGAAGGAATAAGCGCTGCATTAGTTGCTATCCCCTCCGTTGGGAACGAAGAACACGTTCCCGGAAGCTTCGTCCCAGATGTAGACCGGCTCTTCGCCGGACTTTCGTACACCCAGCAGGAACATCGCCGGACGGGCCAGCGGTTCGATCATGGCCGCTACAGCATCGAGTTCCGCGGGCGTGCCGTCCACTAGCTTCGACGTCAAATCCAGGCGGTATAGGCGGCGCGTGGACGCATTGGCCAGGTACAGCGCTTTGCGGTCCGTCGATACCTGCACGGCGGAAATGTCGGAAAGAACATCGGCGTCTGAAAAAACGCTGTTCGCGTCTCCGCCAGCCATGGGAATCTCCAACAGGCTGTGGCTGGTGCGATCGATCGTCCAGATCTTGCCGGCGCCGACGGCGAGCGCGGATGCATCGACAGCGGGCGCGATGAGTTCGGCGGCCGCATCGTTTTCCAGATTGGCTTTGTAGATGCCGGCAACGCCGGTCAACGTGAAATAGAAAGCGTCGGGTCCCGCGGCTACGCTGGCGATCCCGCCGGTCTTTTGGTCAGTTTCCTGCGCCCGTTCGGGCAGATTCGCGATCGCGAACTGTGGCGCGGCAGTGGCGCGGCCATCGCCATCGATCCGGACAATCTGCGCGGTCCGGGAATCGGACCAGAACAGGACCACTGTTTTCGCATCGGGAGTCCAGGCCGCAAGCTGTGGAACGCTGCCGGCAAGCCCTTCAACCGGGGTAATGTTGGTGCCTTGCAGGAAGATCGCTTCGGCGGCTTCGCCGTTGCGGATCGCGATCGCCTTGGCATTGCTTCCGGGCGCGATCGAGGACCAGCGCAAGTCGGACGCGACGGCGCGGCCCAGCAGCGCGGCGCCAGGCATTCCATTGATGATCCGAATCGACTGCGTCGGCGGGTCCTGCACCCAGCCCGACACGATTCCTTGAAATTGCACCGGCTGTTGCGCGCGACAGACTCCTATTGCAGTAACCAGGATCGGGAACAACTTACGCATCAGCGAGGACCTCCAATATCGATGGGAGACGGAGTAATGACAATCGTCGGGTCCTTGTGCGAGCTACGGGTGAGCAGAATAATACCGGCCGTGGCGCCGGCTCCAATGATGGCCCACCATTTCCAGTTCTTGTACCAACGCTTGGGCGGAGGCTCGGGGCCTGCCATGGCAACCTGCGGATCGTTGGTTTGCGTCATGCCCGCGACGGCGCTCTGGCCCTCGATCGCGGCCGTTACTTTGATGCTGAAGCGTCCGGGCGTCGTGTTGGGCGTAAAGTGCGCGGTGGCCTGGCCGGCAAAGTCGGTGCGAACCGTTACCGTCGGCGAGGTCGGGGCCGGAGGCACGCCAAAAGAACCTCCAGGGCCGGTGGGAGATACTTCGAACGTCACAGCCGCGCCGGTGATGGGCTGGTCCTGAGAATCGAGCACCTGAATCACCGGGCTTACCGCCGTTTTGCTCGTCAGGCTATTCAGTACCTTATTGCCCTCAAGAATCAGGATGTGAATCCCTCCGGGAGGCAGGCGTCGCGCATTGGCTGGACCCGTAGCGGCCGCGGCGGCGGGCGGCGGTGTCGTCTGTGGCGGTTG
>JAFDVT010000324.1 GCA_018268875.1 Acidobacteriota bacterium | reverse complement strand
CTTGGGTTCATCCGGTATCTCACGCGTAACGAGCAACGCCTCGCGCGCCTCCACCGGCGACACGCGCAGCAACTGCAGGATCCAGCGATGCCGCAAACTGTCACGGTCCAAACCGCGCTCCAATGACGTCACTCGCGAGCGAACGTCGCTCGACCGGTTGGTGATGGCGAACGTGGTCGCAATCGGCCACTGTTCTTCCACTTGCCCGATCGCCTGCGCCGCAAACTCCAGCGCGTCTCTCCCGTGCAGCGCGCCTCGCTCCATCGAATCGAGCAGCAAATGCGCTCGAACGGCGGCTGGCAACGGCTCAAGCGCGACCGGATCCACACCCGCAAGGGCCACCATCGACATCGCGAAGTGAACCCCAATTTTCATACGTCTAATCCGCTGCGCTAGGAGGTCCCGAGTACTTCCCCATGTCCGGTTCCGTCACCGTCGTAATCCAAGGCGACCCCGAAAAGTTCACCGTCATGTGAACGCCGTGAGCTGACAACTGAATCACTCGCGACACGATTTCGATCTTGATCCCAATGTCGCCGAGCGTCGCCTGATTGCCGTTGATAAAGCTCTCAAACGACCGCGCCGCGACCATCGGCTCCAGCGGAGGTGTGTGCGACGACACTTCCGCGATCCATCCCCAAATCGGTTGAAACGCCTGCAATACGGGCTGCGGATCGCCACCCATGGCTCGATAGTCGGCGGGAAATTGCGTCAGTTCTTTCAAGACTTCTCCTGGTTTTCGACCGGCACCGTGTACGGCTTGTATCCATTCTGCCGCAGGAACCCGCGCGCGTCCGCACCCTTTTCCGGAGCGACATAAAAGAACGCGCCGATTCGCTCGGTCTGAAAGATGAGGCCGCCGCGGTACCGGTCGGCCTCCACAAGGTAATCGAAGCCCGCCTCTGTCAGTTGCTCTTCCAGCTTCAACGCTTCTTTCAACCGTTTTGCGATGTAAATCAGGTCGAGGTCGGTGTCGCCAAAGAACTCAGGGTCGCGCTGCATGATCGAGCGCTACCGGTTGGGCGACACGCGCGCGGCGAACGCTGCATAGGCCGCGCCGTCGATCTGGTTCATGTGCGCGATGTAGCGGCCGGCCACTTCTTCGATGTTGTGCCACATGCCGGGGTTGTGAAATGCGGCGCGCGCCAGCGGGCACACCTTTTCGATGCGAGTCCAAACCAGCAACAGTTCCTGACCGCTCTGAAAGAACAGATGTTCGTTTAGAACGCCGCTGGTGATTAGCGACGAAACCATTTCCCAATAGGTGATTACCTGCCGCATGAACGCGTTTTCCGCGCTTCCGGGAGGCGCTACCTGCTGGTACTCTTCGATCGTACGGCAGTAGAAATTCTTGACGAACCAGGCGCGGGCTTCGCGCATCTTTTCTTCGCGGCGCATTTCATACAAGCGCAGAATCAGGTTCGCGTCGTCGTAGGTGGCGGGAGTTGTCATCTCTCCCTTCAGGCTAGCGCGTTGTCAAATCCACTTGCGCAGGAACGCCCACGCCTGCTTCTGCATCTCCGCGTTGAACTCGTGCGGCGCATCCGGGTACATCGTGCACTCCACGCGATCCGCAATCCCCGCCTTTCGGTAACAGGCGCGCAGCTTTTCATGCGCTTTGGCGACGCCGCTTGGCGCAAATAACCCGTCCTTGCCGCCGTTGATCACCAACAGCGCGGCGGGCATTGCCAGCGACGCGAGGTCCGGATAATCCAGGTCGCCATACAAGCCGGGAATCAGTTTGGTGTGCCCGATCGTGTTCCCCACTTTGTCGCGCAATTGGTCGGGAAACGACGTCATCCAACAAATCGGCATCGCGACCTTGATTCGCTCATCGGCTGCCGCCAGATACGCCGCGCGAACGGCACCAACCGACAGCCCGGTGCACGCAATCCGCTTTGGATCGACATCCGGACGGCTGATCAAATAGTCCACCGTGCGAACGTCGTCCCACGTCATGATGCCGGCCCACGTGGCACCGGTGGACATCACGGAACGCCCCACCAGTTGCTCGTTGGCGCTGCAGCGCGCGTTGAACGCGTCGATGCGTTCCTTCGGCATGTCCGCGGGCCGCTCCCGCCAGTCGGCAGGATCCGCGGGCATCAGCATCCGCCGCTCGCCCCAGTAAAACATGTCGATGGCGATCACCAGATACCCGTCGCGCGCCAGGTCCTCGGCGATGTTACGTCCCGCGTAATACCGCTGCTTGAACGCCGTCAATACAGGGTTTTCAGGCCCGGTAACGCTCCGCAGCAGCTTTTCCTTGCCCCACATGTAGAACCCGCCGTGGTCATGCAGCGCGATCACCGCCGGTAGCTTCCCTTTGGCGTTGGCAGATTTCAAGACATAGGCGGGAACGCGGATGTTCGGCGTTGTGGCGAACGTCAACCGTTCGATCGTCAGCCCGTCCCGGGTCTCGGTTGACAGGACCTGCGCCTTTGGATCGACAGCTGCCGGACGATAGTGCAGCAACTCCAGGTAGCGCGCGTGCGCCTGCCTCTTCCACGAACGCAGGTTCCGGAAGCGAGGCTGCAACCACGACAGTTTTGGATCGGTTACCGCCAGCGATTCGATCAGCGGATCGAGGCTGCCAGTGGACTGCGCAAACGCGGTGGTTCCAGCCGCCAATTGCAGCAGCAAACCGCGTCGCGTCGTCATCATGATTGGTTCGAAAGCAGGTCCATTTGCCCCAGCAGTTTTTCGATGCGGGTCTTCACCTGTTTGCGTTCGCTCTTCAATTGTTCGAGTTCCGCGCGGAACTTGTCCGCCTCGACATTTGCCTGGTTGGCCGCGTCTCGTTCCGCCTTGATCGAATCCAATTCGGCGTGTGCGGCATCCAGCCGCTTCTGCAATCCATCGTTCTGCTCGCGCAGCGAACGGACCAATTGTACGGCCCGCGTAATTCGATCCTCTAGGCTTGCCAGCGAATCCTGGTCGTCGGCCATGAACAACTCCATTCCTCAAGTGTACTCGCGATATCCTGCTCTTACCATGCGTGTGCTCACTCTCGCATTTGTGATTTCCGCGGCAACCTGCGCCGCCGCCCTCATCAACGAGGTCCGCGAAGCCATCGACGCCAAGGACTTCGCCAAAGGCGCGAGTCTCATCGAAGCGCATCGCAAAGCCCGCGGCGAAAATCCGGAGATGATCGCGGCCCTCAGTTGGATGGCGCGAGGTCAGCTCAAGCAAAAGAATTACGACAAAGCCGATGAATTCGCGCGGCAAACCTACGACCTTGCGCAGAAGCAGTTAAAGCGTCAAAAAGGCAACCTGGACGAGGAGGGCCATCTGCCCATTGCGCTTGGCGCCGCGATCGAAGTGCGGGGCCAGGTTCTGGCCGCCCAGGGCCAGCGCGACCAGGCCGTGCAGTACCTCGAACAGGAGCTCAAAACCTACCACGATACGTCTATCCGGACGCGCATTCAGAAGAACATCAATCTGATCAGCCTCGAAGGCAAACCCGCGCCGGCATTGGGTATTTCGAAATTCCTCGGCCCCAAGCCGCAACCGCTTTCGGCTTTGAAGGGAAAGCCTGTCGCGCTGTTCTTCTGGGCCCACTGGTGTGGCGACTGCAAGTACCAAGGTCCGGTGCTTGCCGAAGTGCGCAAGAGCTATAAGGATCTCGTCGTCATCGGACCCACCCAGCATTACGGCTACGTCGCGGGCGGCGCGGAAGCCGCCGAAAAAGTCGAAACCGCCTACATCGATCAGGTTCGCCACCGTTCGTACGCCGATTTGCTCGATATGCCTGTGCCCTTGGACGAAGAGACGTTCCGGAACTATGGATCGTCCACCACGCCGACTGTCGTTCTGATCGACCGCGCGGGCATCGTGCGTGTCTATCATCCCGGCATCATGCGAGACGCGGAATTGCGCGCCGCGCTGGACAAGTTCGCAAAGTAGAGTTGGAATGAAAAAGCCCTATATTCTGGCCGTCGATGACGATGCCACGGTGCTCCGCGCCGTCGAACGCGACCTCAAAGCGAAGTTTGCGTCCAACTACCGCATCCTGGCTGCCAACACGCCCGAAAAGGCGCTGGACCTCGTCAAGCAGATGACTGCCCGCGGCGATCGCATCGCGCTCTTTCTTGTCGATCAGCGCATGCCCAACATCAGCGGCACCGAGTTCCTGGAACAGGCCCTTGCCCTGCAACCCGCCGCCCGCCGCGTGTTGTTGACGGCCTACGCGGATTCGAACGCCGCCATCGACGCCATCAACAAAGTTCGCCTCAACCACTATCTGATGAAGCCCTGGGAACCGCCGGAACAGGGCCTTTATCCCGTTCTCGCGGATCTTCTCGAAGACTGGGCCGCCACCAGCCAGGAATCCTTCGATGGCATCTACGTGGTGGGAACCCGTTGGGCGCCAGCGACCCATGACCTTAAGAATTTCCTCGCAAAAAGCCAGATTCCATACCGTTGGATCGAACCCGGCGCGACGTCGGACCCGCGCATCGACGCCGCCATCGGAGGCAAGG
>JAFDVT010000323.1 GCA_018268875.1 Acidobacteriota bacterium | reverse complement strand
GTGTTCGTCACCGGAACCACGCATGTCGTGCTGGACATCAACGGCTACTTCGCGCCTCCCAAGGAGCAGAGCCTCGCGTTCCGGTACGTCACGCCCTGCCGCATTCTGGATACGCGGAATCCCAACGGTCCTCGCGGCGGACCATCGCTGCAGGCGGCCGTCGCGCGCACCGTCGCGATCGCCGGAACCTGTTCGATTCCCGCTTCGGCCAAGGCCTACGCGCTGAACATCACCGCGATTCCCAAGTCGACCCTGGGGTACCTCACCGTGTGGCCCACCGGCCAGGCGCAGCCCACCGTTTCCACGCTCAACGCCGTCACAGGAACGATCACCGCCAACGCCGCCGTCACCCCGGCGGGCAACGGAGGTTCGATCGACCTGTTCGCCAACAACGATACGGATTTGCTGATCGACATCAACGGGTACTTCGATTCGGCCGTGGAAGGGACCACAAGCTTCTTTTCCTACTACACGGTCAATCCCTGCCGGTTGGCGGATACGCGACTGTCGCCGCCCGCGATGCAGGCCGGCGAAACCAGAACGTTTACCGGTAATTTGTGCGGCGTGCCCATTGCCGCCGTGAACCTGACCTTGAACGCCACGGTGATCCCTTCAGGTTCCTTCGGCTACCTCACGCTGTGGGATCCATTCGCGGCGATGCCGGTGGTGTCCACGCTGAATGCGGTAGACGGCGCGCTGACCTCGAACAGCGCGTTTGTGATGACCGGCATCATCCCGTCGAACTTCCGGGCGTTCACTTCCAGCCCGGCGGATTTGCTGTTTGACGTCACCGGATACTTTTCCCAAAGTGCGCCATTGAACTGACGGCGGGTATAGACTGTCATTGATAGATATGCCGCAAGTCATCCGCAGTCCCAAAGTGCATGACGTGGTTGTTATCGGCTCCGGCGCCGGAGGCGGTACGGTCACCAAAGTCCTCGCGGACATGGGCGTTAAGGTCACCCTCATGGAGGCTGGCCCCATGCTCAATCCCGCCAAAGATTATAAGGAGCACATGTGGCCCTTCCAGGTGCCCCACCGCGGTGCCGGAGACGACGCGCGCTTCTACTTCGGTAACCCGTACCCGTTCGGCTACTTCCTGGCGCCCAACGGCTACTGGCAGATCCCCGGCGAACCCTACACCACGGGGCCGGATTCGAAGTTCATGTGGTTCCGCTCGCGCATCCTCGGCGGGCGCACCAACCACTACGGCCGCATCACCCTGCGTTTCGCCGATTACGACTTCAAGCCCTATTCGACGGACGGCCTCGGCGACGACTGGCCCATCACGTACGAAGACATCGCGCCCTATTACGACAAGGCCGAGGAATTCATCGGCGTCACCGGCACCAAGGAAGGCATCCGTTCGGCTCCCGACGGGATCTTCCAGCCCTGCCCGCCGCCTCGCGCGCACGAACGCCGTATGCAGGTAGCCTGCAAGACCCTTGGCATCCCCTGCATCCCGTCGCGCCTCGCGATCATCACCAAGAACCACAACGGACGCGCGGCCTGCCATTACTGCGGCCAGTGCGGACGTGGCTGCATCACCGCCTCGAACTACTCATCGAGCCAGGTGCAGATCATGCCCGCCATGAAGACCGGCAACGTCACGCTGATGACCGGAGCCATGGCCCGCGAACTCATCACCGACGCCTCCGGCAAGGTGGTCGCCGTATCGTACATCGACAAGGCCACCCGCACCGAACGCCAGATCCGCTGCCGTACGGTGGTGCTCGCCGCCTCCGCGCTTGAATCCACGAGACTGCTGTTGAACTCCAAGTCCGCTCGCCATCGCGACGGCCTGGCCAATGGTTCCGGCGTCGTCGGCAAGTACCTTACCGATAGCGTGGGCTTTTCGATGCGCGCCCATGTACCCGCGCTGCAAGGCATGCCCATCTACGACAGCGACGGCATGGGAGGCATGCACGTCTACGTTCCGTGGTGGGAATGGGCGAAGAAGAACAAGGACTTCCCCCGCGGCTATCACATCGAAATCGGCGGTGGCTTCGGCATGCCCTCCATCGGTGGCTTCACCGGCGTTTGCTCCCGCAACCAGGGCTACGGCGAGAAGCTGAAGAACGCCATCAAAGCCGACTACGGAACGTGGGTCGGTCTCGCCGGACGCGGCGAAATGATCCCCAACGAGGGCACCTACGCTGAAATCGACCCGAACGTTGTCGACCAGTACGGCATCCCCGTCCTCAAGTTCCACTTCAAGTGGACCGACCACGAATACAAGATGGTGGACCACATGGAGCGCACCTTCAAGGCGATGCTCGAAGGCATCGGCGGCACGGTGCAGGTCACGCCGGGCGACGCCAAAAAGAAGATCTCGCTCGGCGGCGAAATCATCCACGAACTCGGCACCGTGCGCATGGGCAACGACCCGAACAAGTCCGCGCTCAACAAGTACTGCCAGGCGCACGAGGTGAAGAACCTGTTCGTCGCCGACGCCGCCCCGTTCGTTTCCAACCCCGACAAGAACCCCACGCTCACCATCTGCGCCCTGGCGTGGCGCACCAGCGAATACCTCGCCGAAGAAATGAGAAAAGGCAATGTCTGAGCAAGCTACACCTTCCCGCCGCAGCATGCTGGTGCAGATCGCGACCAGCGCCGCGATCCTCGGCACCGTGTCCGAGGCCGAAGCGCAGCACGTCCATCATGAAACGGCCGCGGCCGCCGCAAAGCCCGCCGCTTACAAAGCCAAAGCCTTCACCGCGGCGGAAGAAAAGAACCTGCGGGTGCTGTTGGAACTCGCCTGTCCTGGCTCCGCCAGCAAAGGCGGAGCGTTCGAGTTTATCGACCTGCTTTCGAGTAACAACGACGAGTTGAAGGCCATCTTCACCGGAGGCCTCGCCTGGGTCGACAACGACTGCGAAAAGCGCTTCGGGAATTCCAACGGGTTCGCCGCGCTCAAACCCGAGGAGCAGACGAAGTTTCTCGACCTCATCGCCTACCGCGAAAACTTCGCCCAGGACTCCACCTTGGGACCGGGCATCAAGTTCTTCGATTGGGCACGCCGTATGGCGGTGGACGCGTACTACACCAGTCCCGCGGGCATCAAGGAATTGGGGTACAAGGGAAACAAAGGCATGTCGGAGTTCAAAGTTCCGAAAGCCTCCATGGATTACGCAATGAGGGGGATGAGCGAGTGAACAGACGATCTTTTGTGGCGGGAGCCGCCGCTGTGGCGTTCCCCGCTATCCTTACGGCCAAGGACTCGTCCAAGCGCCTGCCGCTCGCCGTGTCGACGCTCGGCTGTCCCAAATGGGATTGGAAGACGATCGTCAAGAACGCGTCTGAAAATGGCTACTCTGCGCTGGAACTCCGCGGCGTCCTCAACCAGATGGACCTGCCCAAGGTTCCCGAACTCAGTGGTACGCAACTCGCGGGTACGCTGCGGGAGCTGGACTCGATGGGCCTGAAGGTTTCGGACCTCGGCGCATCGGCCCAGATGCACGAACCGGACCCCAAGAAGCACGCCGCCTACATGGACGAAGCCCGCCGCTTCATCGACCTTGCGCATGCGATGAAGGTGCCGTACGTCCGCGTCTTTCCGAACCAGTTGGTGAAAGGTGAGGAAAAGGCCGTCACCATGGCGCGCATTGAAAAAGGGCTGAAGGAACTGGGGGATTACGCAAAGCCCGCCAAGGTAACCGTCATTGTGGAATCGCACGGCGAGTTCACGAACAAGGATCTGCTGGCGCCGC
Organism: Acidobacteriota bacterium; assembly: GCA_018268875.1. GTDB lineage: Bacteria > Acidobacteriota > Terriglobia > Bryobacterales > Bryobacteraceae > F-183. The sequence goes on along the minus strand of JAFDVT010000323.1, from coordinate 5,077 downwards.
TGATGAACGTGTCGAAGAACGTCGCGTTCCTGTGGGACACGCACCACACCATCGTCGCCGGAGAGAAGCCCGAGGTCACTTGGGCGACGCTGGGTAAGTACACCCGGCATGTCCATTTGAAGGATTCGGTCCCGGACGGCAAAGGTGGCCGCCGCTACGTGCTCACCGGCACGGGCGCCATCCCGGTAAAGGAAACGGTGGCCTTGCTGCAGAAGAACGGGTACAAAGGCTACTACTGTTACGAATGGGAAAAGCGCTGGCACCCGGAAATCGAAGACCCGGAGATCGCGTTCCCGCACTTCGCCAAGACCATGGCGGGGTACCTGGGCGCCGCCAAGTAACTTACACACCTGCATTCGCGATGAGGAACTCCGGAACAGAGTTCCTCATCGCGAATCCTTCATCAATCCAAGTCGGAAGGAGCGGCCTCGTCCTGCTCGCGACCGGCAAACACCGCGTCCGCCATCGCCTTCAGTAACTCCGGAATGCCTTCGCCGGTGACTGCGGAAATCTTGAAGAACGGCATCTTGCGGCGCTTTGCCGCGGCCTGCAGTTTCTTCACGCGATCCGGATCCTGGGCAGCGTCCATCTTGGTCGCTACCACGAGCATCGGCTTTGCGGCCAATTCCTCGCTAAAGCTCTTCAACTCGTTCAACACGATCTTGAAGTCTTCCACCGTGTCGCGACCCGACCCTTCGGACACGTCCACCAGGTGCACCAGCAACTTCGTCCGTTCAATGTGCTTGAGGAACCGGATGCCCAGTCCATGACCTTCGTGCGCGCCTTCAATCAGCCCCGGAATGTCGGCCACCACGAACGTCCGCTCCTCGAACGACACCACGCCGAGGTTCGGCTCGAGCGTCGTGAACGGATAGTCGGCAATCTTCGGCCGCGCCGCGGAAATGCGCGAAATCAGGGTCGATTTGCCCGCGTTCGGGAACCCTACCAGACCTACGTCGGCCAGCAACTTCAGCTCCAAGCGTAAGGTCTTGCCCTCGCCGGGGCGCCCCGGTTCATGCTCGGTGGGAGCCTGGTGCGTGGGCGTCGCAAAATGCTGGTTGCCACGTCCTCCGCGCCCGCCGCGCGCCACCATGAACTTTTCGCCAGGCGTCGTAAAGTCGTGAATCAGGTCGCCGGTGTCGTTGTCGTACACCACCGTGCCCACCGGAACCGGCAGTTCGATATGTTCGGCGTCGCGACCCTTCTTGTTGCTACCTTCGCCGTGCCGTCCACGGTCGGCCTTGTGTTCCGGATTGAACCGGAAGTGCAGCAGCGTGTTGTGGTGCGGCGACGCGACCATATACACGTTGCCGCCGCGGCCGCCGTCGCCGCCGCTGGGACCGCCCTTGGGCACAAATTTCTCACGCCGGAACGCCATGCAGCCATTGCCGCCATCGCCGGCCTTCACCGAGATTCGAACTTCATCGATAAACATGGGGAATCAGACGAACGAAAGAAAAAACGAAAACGGGAACCGCCCCAAAACTACCGGCACGGCTCCCGTTTTGACTTGCGGGGAAATATGTCGTTACGAAATCGCGAATTACGCTTGCGGCTGCAGGATGTTCACGAAGCGGCCCATCCGGCCACGATCGCGGAACTCCACGATGCCGCCGATTTTGGCAAACAGCGTGTCGTCCTTGCCGACGCCGACGTTCAGGCCGGCCTTGATCGGGGTACCACGCTGGCGGACGATGATCGAACCGCCCGTCACCACTTCGCCGGAAAAGCGCTTTACGCCCAGGCGCTGCGCATGCGAATCACGCCCGTTTTTACTGGAACCTAGACCTTTTTTACTTGCCATGGTTGTTTCCTAGGCGGTTAGCCTACGATCTCCTCAATCTTGACGCGCGTGAAGTTCTGCCGGTGACCGATGGTGCGCTTGTACTGCTTCTTGCGCTTGAACTTGAAAACAATGACCTTATCGCCACGGCCATGGCTGACGATGGTGCCCGTTACCTTGGCCGCCGATCCCAACCCGCTTCCGGCGCTCAGCTTGTCGTCCTTCGACACGGCGAGCACACGGCCCAGTTCGACAGAGGCGCCAACTTCGCCTGCCAGAGTCTCGACGTCCACCGTCTGCCCCGGCTGAACACGGTACTGCTTGCCGCCCGTTTCGATTACTGCGTACATAATCTGTTGATCCTTCAGAAGTTACTACTGCTGTTTTGCTTGGAGGGGACTGCCAAACTACGTAGACGCGCGACGGTTCGCACACCTGGGGACAGGCCACAAAACTCTAGAGTACAACACAGCCTGTCGAAAACGCAAACCGCGCGCAAGTTTCGACCCGCCGCCTAGCGCCAGCGGCCGTCCCGGTACTGCCAGCCACGCGGCGTTTGCACCCAGACGCCCGGCGCCCATTGCGCACCCACTCGTGGAGGACGGGCCCATCGTCCGTTATTCCAGCGGTATGCGTTGCCGCGATACGTGTAGTACCCGCCTCGCCATACATAGCCCGGCCGTGGCGGTCCATAGTATTCGACCCGCGGAGGAGGCGGAGGCGCGTTGACGTAGTACCCATTTCCGTAATACCCGCCGCCTCCACCGCACGCGGTGCCCAGCAGCAGCATTCCAAACACGCCCGCTGTCGCCAGCAAGCCGCCCCGAGTGGCGGCCGTATTTCCGAAGATCTGCTTTGTCATCGTGTGTATCGCGCCTCCTTCTCCTGCCCATAGATACGGCTCTCGCGAACATCGTGTTGCGGTCCGGATGAAAATTTCCGCCGACACGACGACAGGTTCTTCTGTCAGACGACGCCTATATTTATGGAGCGCTCGCTAGTAACAGGTTCGTCTGGAGACGTAACGCGAATTCACATGACATGAACAAGAGCCGGCCGTGAGCAAGCTCGAGTAGGGGGGTGAAGGCTGCTGGGGTTCGAATGCTTATTCCGAACTCCGGCGGCCCTCCGTGACGAAGGTTTATTGTTCGGCCGCTGGCTGTTGTTGTTGCTGCTGGGAGGCAGGAACGGCAGCGGGCGGGGTGGTGACACCTTCCGGCAACACCATTTGCCGCTCGCCAGGATTGAGATACTTCAATCTTCGTTTGACTTCCAGCTCCGACTCACTCCGGCCTTCTGAGAAACGGCGCAGACGCTCCTGTTTCTCGCCGATCTGAATCTCCAGGTCGCGATTCTGCTTCTGCATCTCGCGGATCTGCTGGAAGATTTCGAATGGTCCCGCTCCGCCCTGCAAGCCACGCACGGCGCTGAAACCGCAGGCCACGACGAGTGCGCCCACAATCCAGCCAATCTTGTGATTCTTTAGTTGCATGCAGCAGTACGCCGACGGGGGGAAGTACTCCCTACTTTGTTTATAATCCGTTCAGAGTACAAAAGCCAACAAAATGACCGACAAAATTCTCGCATTTACCACATGCGATTCACAGGCGGAGGCTCATCGCCTGGCCCGCGCCCTCGTCGACGGCAACCTGGCTGCCTGCGTCAACATCCTTCCGCCCGTCACCAGCGTCTATCGCTGGAAGGGAAAAATCGAAGAAACGGACGAATGGCTACTTCTCATCAAGACGAGCGCCCCGCTGTTTGAGAACCTGAAACAGCAGTTCCCCGCCATGCACAGCTACGAAGTGCCGGAACTCATCGGCGTTCCCATCCTCGACGGCGCCGCCCCGTACTTGAACTGGCTCGACGAGAACCTGCCCGCGCCGCCGCTATCACCACCGGATGACCCGACATGATGTAGCATAGTGCCTGCATGACCGTTCCGCAGCGAGTCTCGTCCCTCCAACAACCGCCTTCGCGGGCCCGCAATTGGGTGATCGTTTTCGCCGTCACACTGGCGATTCTGTCCTACATCGACCGTGTCTGCATCTCGCAGGCGGCCAAGCGAATACAGACCGATCTCAACCTCGACGACCAGCAACTCGGCCTGATTTTTGGGGCTTTCGGCATCGCCTACGCGCTGTTCGAAATCCCCGGCGGATGGCTCGGCGACTGGCTGGGAGCAAAGAAAGTCCTGATCCGCATTGTGTTGAGCTGGTCGGCCTTTACGGCCCTGACTGGCGCGGCATGGAACTTCGCCTCGTTGTGGTCCATTCGATTCCTGTTCGGCGCGGGCGAAGCGGGCTGCTTCCCCAATCTCACAAAAGCGTTCAGCGTGTGGCTGCCCAAAAAGGAACGGGTCCAATCGCAGGGCATCATGTGGGCCTTTGCGCGGTGGGGTGGAGCGTTCACGCCGCCGCTCGTGGTCGCCGCGTTCGCCTTCATGAACTGGCGCTACGCGTTTGTGTCCTTCGGCTTACTCGGCGTCATCTGGTGTGTCGCCTTCGCGATGTGGTACCGCGACAATCCGCTCGAACATCCCTCGGTGAACGAAGGCGAACGCGAACTGCTTCGCGAAGTGGCGGTGCAGGGCGACAGCCATGGCAACGTACCGTGGGCCAAGCTCACGTCCTCGCGCTCGGTGTGGCTGCTGTGGGCGCAGTATTTCTGCACGTCGTTCCCCTGGTACTTCTTCATCACCTACTTGCCCAAGTACCTGCAGGAATACCGGCATCTGGATGAAGAAGCCGCATCGACGTACGCGATCCTGCCTCTGTTGTTCGGAGGCTTCGGGTCGCTCTTTGCCGGCTTCATCGCGTCAAGCGTCAACAAGAAGGTGGGCAGCGTCGCCACGGGACGCAAGATCCTCAGCGTCACCGGGTTTTTGGGAGGCTGCATCTTCCTGCTTGTCTGCATCAACACCGTGGACCCGCTCTGGGCGATGGTGGCGATGGGCCTGGCGAGCTTCTGCAACGACCTCAACATGCCCGGCGCCTGGGGTAGCTGCATGGACATCGGCGGCAAGTACGCGGGCACGGTGTCCGGTTCGATGAACATGATGGGCAACCTGGCCGGCTTCGTCGCGCCGACCGTCGGCGGCTACATCCTGCTGAACTACAACAAGGACTACAACATCTTCCTGTACCTGATGGCGGCTGTGTATCTTGTGGGAGCGATCATCTGGCCGTTCATCGATCCGGTGACCCCGCTCGAGGCGGAAGACGCGCACTAACGGCTACGACAGCCGGTTGCTATGCCGATTACCTTGCAAGACAAAATGAACGGTTTGAGCGC
>JAFDVT010000322.1 GCA_018268875.1 Acidobacteriota bacterium | reverse complement strand
GAGCGACGAATGAAGGGACGACCTTTTGACCATTCTGCTGGCACTCTGTGCATCGTCACTGCCGATCAGAGCCCGGCTCGTCCCAAGGATCGTTACCGGTTTGTGAGCCGTCGATTACCCACTGACGGAACCCCGGCAAGCGGAAGGACAGGAGCGCTTGCATCTTGTCGCTGCACATTGACAGGTCGGGCGGACGAGGCGGTCCCTGGTAATCGGCTACCGATCCAGGTTGAATCTTGGACCGGAGTTCCGGATACAGCCGCACCAGCAGTTCGCCGATCTCCCATCGAGACAGTCGATCGCTGCCGGCAAGGTGATAGAGGCCCGGTTGTTGGCACTCGACGAACTCCCACAGGGCGCGCGCCAAGGTTCCTGCCGGGATCGGGCAACGAAACTCGTCGGTGAAGAGCGTCAGCCTCGTCCCCTTCGCAACGGCCCGCACCATGTCCTCGACGAAACTCCTGTCGCGGGTCGGCGACGTACCGGCCGCCAGGGCGATGCGAATGACCGCATGGGCCGGATTCTGCAGCACCACCTGCTCTGCTTCCGCCTTCGTTTGCCCGTACACATTCAGCGGATTCACCCCATCCGTCTCGACATACCAGGCCTTCGAGCCGTCGAAGACTTGATCGCTGGAGAGGAAGACGAAGGGAATGTCTCGAGTCAGATCGGCAAGATACCTGGTCGCGTCGACGTTGATCCGCCTGGCCAGCGCCCGATCCTGCTCGCAGGCGCCCGTTCGACTCAACGCCGCGCAGTGAACGACGAGTTGCGGATGGTGGTGACGCCAGAGTTCCTTCACCAATGCGGGATCGGTCAGGTCCGCCTCGGCCCTGGTGAGTCCGTGCACCTCCCATTGCTGCGCCCATCGCGCGGCGGTTCTGACGAGATAACCGCCGATGAGACCCGCTGCGCCTGTGATCAACGCAATCGGTTTCATCGGTCGCCCAGACCCAGCCGGCGGATCTCCGGCACTTCCACTACACGCGTCGCAACCGGTGGATGTTCGATGGACCAGACCATGGCCGTGAGCATCTCGCTGATCGTAACCAAACCAAGCCTCATTGCCGCTTCGCGCTTGCCGGGGATCCGTTCCAACAGGAAGTAGATCGGCTGCAGCGCGAGCGGCCACCAATGGCCGGGACCGAGAATATACCAGGGCCGGAGGATCGTGGCGATCAAGCCGGCTTCCGCGATGGCCGCTTCGCAGTCGGTGCGAACGGCGATGTAGTCCCGCATGATGGGAGCGGGATGGGCGACACTGACATAGACGAAGTGCTGAACACCCGTCACTTTGGCCGCTCGAACCGCAGCCAACGCCGAGGGCCCATCGACTGCGCGGAACTGTACGCCCTTCCAGGGTGAAGGCTTCGGTGCTCCGACCAGCTGCACCAGCGTGTCGTTTCCGCGCAGGGACAGGAAAAAGCTGTCGGCATCGAACGGGTTACCGACCACCATCTGGCAGCCCGGCGGAACTTTTCTGATGGATTCCTGCCTGGTCAAGGCGGTGACCTGATGTCCTCGTTCGATCAACAGGGGGATGAGCCGAATCCCCAGATAGCCGGTTGCGCCGGTGACGAAGATGCGGCGGGTATGGGTTGATCCGGTCATGGAGGTGAGGATTGAGCCGATGGAGATTCCGTGAACGAAGCCCACCCTTCCGTTCGATGCATGTCCGCTCGGCCCTTGGCCACGAGGCGCGCCGCCGCCTCGACCAATGAAGCCTGGTCGTCCGCCGACAACCCGAGATTCGTCGTGATGTGCGTGACCCGCGCTCCCAACGGATCGCCGTCCGGCAGCTGACGCAAGGCCAGGTGCCAGAAGCGACAGGAGCCGCCGGTTCCGTCCCGGCCTATGCGGAAACTGCCGAACATGGCCACGTCCTGCTGCGAAACGGGAATGCCGGCCAGTTCCAACACGTTCCGTCGATGACCCCTGAGCAAGGCCGCGGCAGCGGAAAGGGGTGTACGGGCCTCGTTCCTCTGTCTGCCGGTTGCATCGACGGAGACGACCAGACAACCCCGAGGAAACAGGTCCTGCATCGATCGCTGGGACAGCGTGTCATCCAGCACCCGCATCAAGGTTCGGATGCCGAGATTGTCCGCGGCGCCTCCATCGTAAGCCAACAGGGGCGGACGATCGGTCCGGTCGGCTCCGGTCTCGGCGTAAGGAAGGGCCAGCGGCTCCAACACACCGGGGTAGGCGGCGGACATGTAGACGGCGCGGGCGATACTGAAGGGTGCCAGCGACAAGCCCAGCTCCGCAAACCGTTCATCCGATATGACGAACGGCTCGCCGGTGAGGGCATCAGTCGAGTTCAACAGGAGGATCGGTTTGGAGGGATTCAAGTCGGCAAAGGTGGCGCCGCGAAACAGCTTGTCGTCCAACACCCGAATCACCTGCTCGGCGGGAATCCTGTCGGTCAGAACATATCGCAATACATTCTGCGGAACGGTATACCAGGGCCCCAGCATCGCCCGCTGAAAATCGCGACCGACCTGTTCGATGAACCCGTTCTGAAAATTGAACTCATGGTAGCCCTCGAGCGCGTAGGCAGCGGCGGGCAGCGCTCCTCCCGACACAGCCGACAACACATCGACCTGCTGCAACAGGCCGGCTCGGTCGAGTTCCTTCATCACCGCCGCGCCGAAGACGGCGGCGCGGCTCCCGCCGCCGGAAAACGCCAGTCCGATGAATCGGCCGTCGGCCAGTTCTTTCGTCCTCAGGTGCAGGGTGGCTCTGGTGGCGGACTGCGAGGGCGGCTCAACGGGGTTGTGCTGTGGAGGGTCCAGCGCGGTGCAGGATACACAAGCCAGAGCCGTAGCCAGTAACCAGTGGCCTCTGCGAAGTCCCCGCAAGCTCCTCATGTTTCACTCTACGGACGAACCATGCGCGCGGATGTCTCGTCGGGCTGAAACCCGTTCGAGACGAGGGCGACACTACTCGGTTCATCACGCGCTCTAACAGGCTGCGGAAAAACTCGATTATTGAGTAAGACGCTGCGATCAGCTCACGTGCCGTGT
>JAFDVT010000321.1 GCA_018268875.1 Acidobacteriota bacterium | reverse complement strand
TTACTCCCGCGCATAAGGTGAGCTTTCAGCTTTTCTCCACTATATCAGGAACCGCTCAGAACTGCCTCCACATCTTTCGCGCCGTCGGTGGCTTGAGAGTTGCCTGCTGGCCGCACCGTGATGAAAACACAGGCGTGTGCAATTCAAGAGGGGATAGGTGAAAACAGATCACCCGAGGGGTCACCGAAGTAGATCAGTGTCACGCATCGGACGATGCAGGCGTGGCCGTGCCCCTCCTGGCAATGGCTCCCCAAAACGCATCCCGCTGAACAACTCGAAAAAATCCCCTGTCTGGGGGATGTGTGGGTCGCCAAAATTCCATTGATAATAGGGTAGGTGTCCTCCCCCGATAGCAGCTCGAGTCCGAAGTTTAGTCTCACCCGCTGGACGCGGGCGGGAATTGCGTGATGTCCTGATTGCCGAATCATCAGTCCATCGCGACGTGGTGGTCCATTGGCCGATCAAGGCCCAATGGGCGAAGGCTTTCAGGCAGCTGCAAGGCAAAATGAACATAATTTGGGAAACAGAGTCCGGAAGCAAGGCCGGCCGGATTGGGCGTTCGCTCACCGCAACATCTCTTGCGCTACTTATCGCCATGACGAGCGGGTGCGTTCCAAAGCCCCCCGCCATTGCAACGCCTCGTGCGCCGAACCGTGTCGTGCCGGACTCCTTTGCGGGACTGACCGATACTCGAAATTCCGGCATGATCCAGTGGCGCGACTTCTTCCCGGACCCCCACCTGGTTGCCCTCGTCGAGGCCGCTCTTAAGCAGAACCAGGAGCTCAATCTCGCGATTCAAGAGACAGTGGTTGCCAATGCCGAGGTTATGGCGCGGCGTGGTGAATACCTGCCCAAGGTGGGTTTTGGTGTCCGGCCCGGCGTCGAACGCGTCGGCGAGTTTACCAGTCAGGGACGAAGCGACGAGGCGAACGGCATCGGACCGACCCTCCAGCGGCACGAGTTCGGGCTGTATGCGTCGTGGGAAATCGACGTTTGGGGACGCCTGCGGAACCTGGCAAAGGCTGCGTCCCGCCGGTACCTGGCGAGCGTCGAAGGCCGGAACTTTATGGTTACGCGTCTCGTCGCGGACATCTCGAGCCGCTACTACGAATTGCTGGCGCTCGACCGGCAACTCCAGGTTGTAACCGATAACATCGCGCTTCAGGAGCGGGCACTCGAAGCCGCTCGGGCGCAGTTCGAGGCCGGTCGTACCACTTCGGTGGGTCCAGCGCGTTTTGAGGCTACTTTGAGAGCCATGCAGAGCTCCCGGTACACCATCCAGCAACGGATCGTTGAAACCGAAAACGAGCTCAACTTCCTGGCCGGCCGCTTTCCGCAGGCGATTGAGCGGTCGAAAACCAACTTTCTCGATCTGCAGCCCGCCGCAATGGCGGTTGGAGTCCCTGCCGACCTTCTGGCGAATCGTCCCGACGTTCGCCAGGCTGAACTCGAACTTGCGGCCGCGGGGCTCGATGTCCAGGCGGCCAAGGCAGCCTTCTATCCTTCACTGGGGATCGAATCGGTTATCGGCTTCCAGTCCTACGATGTGACCAAACTCGTAAGTACGCCCGATTCGTTGCTCTTTGGAATGTTCGGCAGGGCGTTTGCGCCCATGCTCAATCGGAAGGGGATCCAGGCGGACTACTATTCGGCGAACTCCCGCGAGATGCAGGCGGTGCTCCGTTATGAGCGCGCCGTGCTGGTTGCCTTCGTCGAAGTCAGCAATCGTGTGAGCCTCACGCGGAATCTCAAGGATAGTTATGGGCTGAAGTTGCAACAGGTCGCCCGCCTTGCCCAGTCCGTCGAGGCTTCGACCGAGCTTTTCAATTCGGCTCGAGCCGACTACCTGGAAGTTCTGACGGCCCGCCGCGAACTGCTTGAGGCGCAGCAGGAAGTGGTTGAAATGAAGCAAAGGCAGATGGCGGCGATGGTAACGCTGTACCAGGCGCTTGGGGGCGGGTGGCGAGGCTCTGGCCTGACGCCAGCCGAAGGTACGCCGGACGCCGATCCACTACGAAAGCCAAATCCACAACAGAAGAAAGAGGTGCGGAATTGACGCTGCAGCAGCATGTAAGGACTACGCTCATCCTAACCGGCCTAGGCCTCTTTGCTAGCGGTTGCTCGAAGCACCAGGCGGACGCCGGCCACCATGAGGAGGAGGTGCAGCACCCTGTCGTACTGACCACTCCCAGCGTCATGAACGTGCCGATCACGCAGGCCTACGTCGCCCGAATGCAATCGCGGCGGCATATTGAGATTCGTGCCCTGAATGAGGGCTATCTCGAGGAAATTCCCGTGCAAGAGGGCCAATCGGTCCGCGCCGGGGAGCGTCTTTATGACCTTTACCCCGTCCTCTACCGGATGAAGCTCGAAGCCGAAAAGGCCGAGCTACGCCTGGCTGAGATCAATCTCCAAAACACGGAACCGCTTGCGAAGCGCGGCTTCGTGGCAGCTCCGGAACTAGCCAAGGCCAAGGCCGAGCGCGACCGGGCAAAGGCCAAATTTGATCTCGCCGTCGCCGAACTCGGATTTACGAGTATCGTCGCTCCGTTCGATGGCATCGTGGGCCGCCAACTCATGCAGAAGGGAAGTCTGATCAAAGAGGGGGACACCCTCACGACGATGTCGGACAACTCGGTCATGTGGGTTTATTTCAACGTCCCCGAAGCCGATTACCTGCGATTTAAGGCCTTGCGCGGGACAAGCGATCCGAAATCACCCCGGACGCTCGACCTCCCCGGTGCAACCATCCAGATTCGACTTGCCACCGGCCAGATCTTTAATAGGAACGCGGCGACAACGCTGACGGTTGAATCGGAGTTCAATACCGCGACCGGAAACATCGAGTTCCGCGCCGACTTTGTGAATCCGGATGGCCTCCTGCGCCACGGTCAGACCGGCACGCTGCTGATCAACCAAACGATCCCGGGAGCCTTGGTGATTCCACAGCAGGCCACGTTCGAGACACTCGACCGGCGATACGTCTTCGTCGTTGACGACAAAGGCGTCGCGCATCAACGCGAGATCAACGTCGCCCGCGAGTTGGAAGACATTTACGTCATCAAAGCCGGTCTCTCGGCCCGCGACAAGTTCGTGATCGAAGGTGTTCGCCAGGTTCGTGATGGCCAAAAACTGGAGCACACAGAGACTCGTTCTCCCGCGGAAGCGGTCAAGAATCTGAAACACCACGCCGAATAGGGGGCGGCAACCGAGTCAGCATGTTTACGAAAATTCTCCACCGACCCGCCCTGGCGATCGTTCTGTCGATCATCATTGTGTTTCTGGGGTCACTCGGAATCACTACGCTTCCGGTCGCGCAGTTTCCCGACGTTGCGCCGCGCACCGTCTATGTTTCGATCGCCTATCCCGGCGCCAGCGCCAAGGTTCTGACCGATTCGGTCCTCATTCCTCTCGAACAATCGATTAACGGCGTCCAAGGGATGCGCTATATCGTCTCCGACGCAACGAGCGCCGGCGAAGCAACGATTCGAATCTTTTTCGAGCCGAACACGGATCCCAATATCAACGTGGTGAACGTGCAGAACCGCGTCAACATCATGACGAGCCGTCTGCCCGAGTTGGTGGTACGCGAAGGCATTCTCGTCAGCCAGGTCGTGCCTAGCATGTTGATGTACCTCAACCTGTACAGCAAGGACCCAAAGACCGATCAGAAAGATCTCTTCAACTACGCCAACGTGTACATCATGCCGGTGCTCAAGCGCATCAAGGGCATGGGTATTCCGGTCAACCTCGGCAACCGCACGTTTGCAATGCGCGTTTGGCTGAATCCGGAGCGCATGCGCGCCTACAACGTGTCGGTCGACGACGTGATGAAGGCACTGGCTACGCAGAGCATCATCGGATCGCCCGGGCGGCTTGGTCAGGCGACGGGCATGACGTCCCAGTCGAAAGAGTACGTGCTCACCTACATCGGGCGTTTCAACGAGCCCGAGCAGTACGCCAACATCATCCTGAGGGCGAAGCCGGACGGCGAAATCCTCCGTCTCAAAGACGTCTGCGTGCCGCCGGTCGAAGAGCCCGGCAAGGGACCGAAGGAAGGCCGTGTCAATCACGCCAGCGTCGAACTGGGTTCGGAGTTCTTCGACATCTATTCCGACGTCAACGGCCGTCCGGCAGCCTCCATCGTTTTGAAGCAGACGCCGGGGTCGAACGCCTCCGAAGTCATCAAGGAAGTGAAAAAGACGCTCGAGGAGATGAAGCCTAGCTTTCCTCCGGGCATGGACTACGAAATCGCATACGACGTATCGCGGTTCGTGGATGCCTCGATTGAGCAGGTGCTCCACACCCTTCTCGAAGCGTTCATCCTGGTATCGCTGGTGGTCTTCATGTTCCTGGGTGACGTGCGCTCCACGATCATCCCGACGCTCGCCGTGCCGGTATCGCTGATCGGCAGCTTCTTCGTGCTGCAATTGATGGGTTTCTCTATCAACCTGATCACGCTTTTCGCCATGGTGCTGGCGATCGGTGTCGTCGTCGACGATGCCATCGTCGTGGTGGAGGCCGTGCACGCCAAAATGGCCGAGGCCCACCTGTCACCGCATCGGGCCACCATCGAAGTGCTTAAGGAAATCAGCGGCGCCATCATTGCGATCACGCTGGTTATGACCGCCGTGTTTGTTCCGGTGTGCTTTGTCCCGGGTCCGGTCGGCGTGTTCTACCGCCAATTCGGTGTGACGATGGCGTCGACGATCGTCCTTTCGGGCGTGGTTGCCTTGACGCTTACCCCGGTTCTCTGCGCGATGGTCCTGAAGCCTCACTCGCACCACCCGGCGGAGGCTCACAAGGGCCTTGGAGAGCGGATTCGCGGGATCAAGATCAAGACACTGCTCGGGTATCTTCTTGTCGGCATCCCGCTGCTCGCTGGCCTCACCTATCTCGCCTATGAGCTTTGGGGACGCCTCGGGTTCCTTCTGCTGCTCGTGCCGCTGATCCAAAAGCCCTTCAGCCTCGCCATCGACAAGGTCACCAATTTGTACGCGTGGCGCATGTTGAGGCCGATTGTTTCGCTTCGGGTGGTAACGATGGCGGTGATCGGGGCGTTTGCCTACGGCATCGTCGCGACCAGCGCGGTCCTGCCGAGCGGCTTCATCCCCGGTGAAGACCAGGGAATGATCTACGCGGTTCTTCAGACCCCGCCCGGTTCGACGCTGGAATATACCAACGCCAAATCGCAAGAACTGGAACGGCTCGCCAAAGAAATTGAGGGCGTGAACAGCATCACGTCGGTTGCCGGGTACGAAGTGCTGACCGAAGGCCGCGGCTCGAACGCCGGCACGGCCATTATCAACCTCGAAGAGTGGTCCAAGCGAAAGTACACCTCGTCGGTGATCATCGAACACCTCAAGGAAAAGACGCGCAAAATGACGAACGTCAAACTTGAGTTCTTCGAGCCGCCCGCGATTCCGGGCTTTGGCGCCGCCGGCGGCTTGTCCTTGCGCGTGCTCGATCAAACACAGTCGAGTACCGCCGACTACAAGCTGCTGGGGGATATCAACGAACGATTTATCGCCGCGCTGGAAAAACGCAAGGAAATCGGCAGCGTGTTTACGTTCTACGCATCCGACTATCCACAGTACGAGCTTGTCGTGAATAACGACGTTGCGATGCAGAAGGGCGTGTCGATTCGCGATGCGTTGACTAACCTCAACATCCTCATCGGCAGCACCTACGAGCAAGGCTTCGTTCGTTTCAACCAGTTCTACAAGGTTTACGTGCAGGCTTGGCCACAGTTCCGGCGCATGCCAAAGGATCTGGACGACCTTTTCGTCAAGAACGAAGGGGGCGAAATGGTGCCGTATTCCGCGTTCATGACGATGAAGAAGATCCAAGGTCTGAACGAAATCACCCGGTACAACTTGTTCCCCTCCGCCGCCATTCAGTTGATGCCGGCTCGGGGCTACTCGAGCGGTCAGGCGATCGAGGCTGTGAGACAGGTCGCCGCTGCGACGTTGCCTCGTGGATATGGCCTGGGTTGGGAAGGTCTGTCCTGGGACGAATCGCAGAAGGGCAACGCGGCCCTCTACATCTTCCTGATCGTGGTGGTGTTCGTTTACCTCGTGCTCGTTGCGCAGTACGAGAGCTTCATGATTCCGCTGGCCGTGGTTCTGTCCCTGCCGGTCGGCATCTACGGCTCGTTCCTGTTCCTGCAGCTTTTAGGCTTGTCGAACGACGTCTGGGCGCAGCTCGGGATGATTATGCTTGTCGGACTCCTGGGCAAGAACGCGATTCTGATTGTCGAGTTCGCCGTGCAGCGGCGGAACGAAGGCGCCTCGATCAAGGACGCCGCAATCGAGGGCGGAAAGCTCCGCTTCCGGCCCATCCAGATGACCTCCTTCGCGTTTGTCGCCGGTCTCATTCCGCTGGTGGTTGCGCATGGCGCTGGCGCGATTGCCAATCGGACCATCGGTGTAACGGGCGTCGGCGGCATGCTGCTTGGTACGGTGATCGGCGTACTCGTGATCCCTGGCCTCTACTATCTGTTCGCTCGCATTTCGGACGGGCGCGAACTCTTGCGCGACGAAACGAACGTTCCTTTCAGTGAAGGGGAAGACGGACACTCATCCCAGAAAGAACACGGAGTTGAATCATGACCAACCGAAAGCCGGTCCTCGTAGCACTGCCGCTCGACCACCAAACCGATGAGCTGTTGGCCACGGCTTTGGAACTCGGCAAACGGCTCGAGTGTCCTTTGGTCGTTGTGCATGCGCTGAGCAAGCGCCGCATGGAAGGCGAGCCAGGGACGAACAGCCGTATCGCCGCGGCAAAAGAGATCCTGGATGCGCGGTTGCGGCCGCTTCGGGAAGCGGGACTGGATGTGCGCGAGGTCATTGAGGTGGGTGGTCCGGCCGATCTCGCGATCAACACGGCCTTACGTACCGGCGCTCAGCTCATCATGACCGGTCGCGGCCGGCCGGCGACCATCCGGAGATGGCTGGTGGGCTCGGCGGTTGAGGCCGTCGTCCATCGCTCCGTTCTTCCGGTCTGGGTCGTACGTGGGGAACGGGCCGTCCGGCGGCCTGTGCTCTGCGCTGTCGACCTTCGTCATCCCTCCAAGGTCGGGCTCGCCTCCGGCGTGCGTATCGCCCGGCTCTTTGAGGTTCCGCTCCGTGTGATGACGGTTCTTTCGGATAACTCGTCGAATGAGGGACCCTCGGCAGACGAGGCACGCCGCGATCTGGAACAGATGCTCGCCCAGCACCCGATAGACGGGCTCGACATCGAGGTCATCGTGGTAACGGGAAATCCCGTCGAACGAATTGTCGACGCCGCGGATGACGCGGGCTTGCTTGTTGTCGGCAGCCGTGGCTACACGGCCCCGACTACCGAATGGCACGACTCGGTCACCACCCGTGTGCTTCGTCACAGCCGCTGTAGCATCCTGGCCGTGCGCGAGGTGCAGGCGGATCTTGAAGGGAGCGAACGCGAGATCGTAAGACTGGCCGATGCGTGCCGCGTCACCTGGCAGTTGATCGAAGACGGCCGCGCGGCCGAAGCGCTTCCCATCATCGAGCCGGTGGCCCAACGCGCGCCGTTCAATGCGACGATCCAGGAGGCCTATGCCATCGTTCTTGAGAAAGTGGATCAAAGGGTGGAGGCTCGGGCCCGGCGCGAACTCGCCCAGATGATTCGCGCCCGCATCGACCGGAGTTAACCGCCGCGGGACGTCAGGCGGAAGCGATTCGCCGTGGATCGGGCTCTTGCTGGGTACCGCAATGAATGCCCCCGCCCCCAGCCGCGATCCCGTCGATGTTCAGTTGCACGATCGTTCGCTTCGGGAACAACTTCTGCAGGGTCGCCCGGCTGCGTGAGTCGGCAACCGCATCGCCAAACTCCGGTGCGATGACGGCTCCGTTGCAGACATAGAAGTTGATGTAGCCCGCCGCAAAGTCCTTGGAGGCAAACTCTGGCCGAGTTCGTGAGGGAGCCTCCAATACGACAACGTCCAACTGACGCCCGGACGCATCCCGTGCCGCTCGCAGGATTTTCAAGTTCTCGCGCGTCACGCGATAGTCAGGCGATTCGGAATCCATCTCCAATCCGGCGGCCACGACACCAGGACCTGCGAAGCGGGCGTAGAAATCGGTGTGTCCATCGGTGATGTCCTGGCCGCGTAAGCCGGGAAGCCACACAACCTTGTTGATGCCGAAGGACGTTCTTAGCATTTCCTCGCAGTCGAGCTTGGTGAGTCCCGGATTCCGGTTATTGTTCAGAAAGCAGCTTTCCGAAAGGATTGCCGAGCCTTCGCCATCGACCTCAATGCCGCCGCCTTCGCCGACCAGGTCCGTCGTCACCTGTTCGGCTCCCGCTTCCTCCGAGACGAGTTCGGCAACTTCCGCGTCCTTGTCGTGTGTTTGCTTGTTGCCCCAGCCGTTGAAATTCAGATTCACTCCACCGAGCCTGCCACCCTTGCCCACAACAAACGATGGGCCCGTGTCGCGGATCCATAAGTCATCCAGGTCGGCGTCCACCAGGCGTGCGGCTCCCGCCAGCCGTCGTGCGGTAGCGGCATCGTCCGGCCGAACGAGCATCGATACCGGTTCGAACTTGGCGATCGTGCTTGCAATCAAGCCCAGGTCTGCTTGAACTCGAGCCAGCAGACGCTTGCCCCAAATTTCTTCCTTTGCGCCAAACGCCATCCAAGTTCGCTTGTGCGGCGAGGACTCATCAGGCATCCGCCACCGGGCCGGCTGGTTCCTGTTCTGTCCTCTAGCCGGATGTGCGGCAGCCAGCGCCGCGACGCCCGCTTGCAGGAGAAAGCTCTTCCGAGTCATGCATCCACCAGTATCGCTAGGAACCACACGAGGAAGGTTCGATTGCCTTCCCCGTGCGCAAATGCGATCAGGGAATGAACTCCAGGATCGCCCGTTTGGCGCCGCAACCAATTCGAGTCGACCCGTTCCGAATGACCCGGTTCAGGCCCAGATAAACGTGGGTGTCCGAACCTGGTGTGCCGACCTCGAAGAGCTTCTTCCCGTTCGTCGCGTCCACCTCGTTGAACGGCTGGCCCCAGGAGAAGTATTGGTTTGCGAAATCATACTTCACCGCCCCATTGGCGAGCCGCAGTTCCTGATAGACCACGCGGTCGACCTCTCCGGGATTGGTCGCCGAACTGTAGACCGACAGATTCTGGTCTAAGACGTGCGCCTCCGCGACATTGTTGAGCCCACTGCCGCCGCCGAACCCGTCGTTGTTGGGGTCGTCGCCGATGTGTGTCGTCCATCCGTTAGGCAGTTTCACGGCGCGTGTGGAATTTCCTTCGTATTCCACCGTCAGCCGCGCCCGCTTCAACACGGGCGCGTTCCCCGGCGCGAAGTTGACGTCCACTCTCGCCTGATACGGCGTTTCCGGACAGGTCCGCGCCACCGCCGTCTGAACCGTCGCATATG
This sequence comes from Acidobacteriota bacterium, assembly GCA_018268875.1. Classification (GTDB taxonomy): domain Bacteria; phylum Acidobacteriota; class Terriglobia; order Bryobacterales; family Bryobacteraceae; genus F-183. The sequence continues at coordinate 1,955 of JAFDVT010000321.1, read as the reverse complement.
GCATCACGTAGGTATTTGTGGCTCGTACCGGAGTAGCCGGACCGAGATCGACAATGCTGCCATTTGTCAGGTCAATCACCAGTGGACCGGTCGTCTGGGCGTTGCTACTGACAGCCGTCAAACCGGCCATCACAAGCGTGCAAAGCATATAGTGTTTCATATTCTTCTCCTTTGATACTCTTTCCCTATTCAAACGACAGATGAACCTTTTTGGCGCCGCAACCGATGCGTGACGGATCGTTCGCAATGACGCGATTGAATCCCGCGAAGAGTTGCTTGTCCGGCGCGCTGAAATCGAACAGCTGTTTTTGAAATGGCGACTGCAAAATGGTGTACGGCTGGCTGATGGATAGCTCCTGGTTCATTACGTTGAAGTGCAGTGAACCTTCGGTGGGCCGCAGTTGCGCGCCATAGAGCTTGTCGACCTTGCCCGGCGCCAAGCCGGCGGAGTAGACGGCAAGATCCTGACCGACAATTTGTAATTCGGCGACTCCCTTGAGTCCGCTGCCGCCGCCATAGCCGTTGTTTGCCGCGTCGTCGCCAATGTGTGTATGCCACAGTGACGGTGTGCCTTCGTATTCCACCAAAATGCTCAATTTCTTGAGTGGTGTCTTGTCCGCCGGCGCCAGGTTCATCACAACGTGCGCTTCGTAAGGCGTGCCGGGACATCCGGCGCCGGTCTTCTTCGCCATCTTCACCGTCGCGTAGCCCGAGGACTCCTGATATCCGGCCTGGCCATCGTCGCTAATCGCCGCCGGCAGCGGTGCGGTATTGAAGGTTTCGGTGACGACTCCGTTTTTAAGGTCGATAACTACGTCAGCGCTCAATTGCGCGGACAACAGCATCATCCCTCCAAAGGCCACCGCAAATGACTTGCTGTGTATCACAATGTTTTCTCCTTTTTGGGAGACGGACCCAAGTGGGCAATTCCGCTCTCGGATAGGACTGCGTCCGACTTAGAGTTTCGGGGTCACAAAAAAGAAGGGTTGATACCGGCCTCTTCCAAAGTCCGTAATCACGCGTTATAGTTGTTGGCATTAAAACGCAATGAGCGAAGTGACGTTGCTATTAGAGGAAATTGCCCGTGGCAACCGGGATGTCGAAGGCAAATTGTTGGAGGTTGTGTATCCGGAGTTGCACCGTTTGGCCTCCGCGTTTATGCGCCGCGAACGTCCCGATCATACGCTCCGCCCTACCGCGCTTATCAACGAAGCGTATCTACGCTTAGTCGGCCGGCAGCCAAGAACGATCGAAAGCCGCTTGCACTTTCTGAATATCGCCGCGCAGATCATGCGCCGGATTCTCATCGATCATGCTCGCGGCGCCCAAGCCCGGAAACGGGCGGCCGGCAATCGTCTCGAGTTGGACGAGTCCATGGCGATCTCGGTTGACGACCCCGATCCGATCCTTGCCATTGACCAGGCCATCACGCGTCTTACCGCTGTTGATACGCGCTTAGCGCAAGTGGTCGAACTGCGTTATTTCGGCGGTTTCTCGGTGGATGAGACGGCCGAAATCCTAAAGATGTCACCCAAAACCGTCAAGCGCGATTGGGCGCTTGCCCGAGCCTGGCTGGAAGATGAACTTCGGACGGCCGCCACCGATGCTCCTTAAAGACACAGAGCGCTGGCTCAAGCTGAAGCGAATATTCGAGCACGCCGCAGACTTGGAGCCAGCTGCCGCGGACGCGTTCCTCAAAACGGAGTGCGCAGGCGACGAAGATTTGCTCGCCAAAGCACGCCGGTTTCTGGACCTCCACCGGCAGAGTGGGCTGGCCCTCGACCGTGGCCTTCCCGGCAAGTCTTTGCAGGACCTTCTTCTGCCTCGCGCACTCCAGCCTGGCCAGCTACTGGCGGAACGATTTCGAGTCGTGAGGTTTCTGGGCGAGGGAGGAATCGGCGAGGTCTATGAGGCGGAGGATCTCGAACTCGGTCAACGTCTGGCAATTAAGACGC
>JAFDVT010000320.1 GCA_018268875.1 Acidobacteriota bacterium | reverse complement strand
ATGACCGTCGGTGCGCCCAACATCGAAATGCACATCTACGGCAACGGCCGTCACCCCGGCGACCCTCTGCCCGACGGCACGCGCATGAGCGGAGGCCTCACCGATCGCCTCGGCATCCCCATGGGCTCCTGGCAGTACCGTTTTATCGACTGGTTCCGCGACCTCGGGTTCCTGCAAAAGGCCGGCGTCGAAACCAAAGCCGCGAAGGATGTAGCGACCTACGTCGCGCAACCGCTGCCGCCCCCGCCGGGACAGTTCAAGAAGAAGACGCAATAAGGGGTAACCTATCGGCATGACGATCCTGCTGGCAACATTGGTTTTCACAAGCGCCGACGGGGACTTCCGGGACGAGCTAAACCAGGTCAAAACGCGGATCGCCGCCGAGTCATTTGTGGAAGCCAATCAGGCGCTGATTCGCTTGCACCGCCAGTTGTACGCGACAGCCGGGATTGAAAACTGCCGTCCTCCGGTGGCCGCTGTCCAACAGCTCAAACAGCCAAAGGCGACGGAGTCTTTGTTGCAGTCCTTGGAGAGTGCGTTGGGCGCTTCCGACTACGCCGCCGCCTGCAAGGACGCGATGCTACTGGGAGTGAGCCTGCAAGGCGACCTCAGCCGTCTGACCCCGGCCCAGCGCCTCGCGCAGCAGGAACAGGCATTCCCCACAGCGGATGCCAAAGGCCGCCCGAACCTGGCGGGTATGGAACAGTTGATGTGGGCGAATTACGAAGCAGGTCAAATCGCCAAAGCTGAATCGCTTGCCCGCGACCTCGACAGCCAGGCCACGGCCATCGGACCCGAGTTCATGCCCGACGTATTCCAGAACTCCGCGCGAACCTTGCTGGGCCTCATCCGTCTGGACCCGTCCTCGCCGTCGATGCCGGAAGCCGTGGACTACCTGCGCCGTTCCGCCAATGTTCGGCCCACGATGATGCTGCTCTACCGTGGTCCGGCGGTCCGTTTGGCGGACGCGTTGTGGAAGGCTGGTGAACAGGCCGCGGTCGTCGAGTATCTGGAGAAGATGAAGGATTACGCCTGGAAGCCGGACACCCAGTTGGTGGCCCGCTGGTACGAGGACGCCAAGGCCGGCAAGAGGCCGGATTTCTTTCGCGGGGCGTCGGAAACGGTGGTTCGGTGACCTCCCGGATAGCAGCAATCGCGACGCTGGTGGGCTCGCAGGTATTCGCTGCCCCGTGTCCCCTGCAAATGTGCGTCAATTCGGGACCTGAGTTTCAGTCGGATTTCACGGTGCAGATTGATGCCGCAGGCACGTCGGTTTCTGGAGCGAAAGTCGAAATCGGCGACGGCCGGAATCTGCGGCAGTTCACCGCTGTAGAAAGCAACGCACTGACCAGCGTAAACGGTCTTCCGCCAGGTAATTACTGGCTCACCGCGATCGTGCAAGGCCAGACGGTCGCCTCGTTCTGCTTTCACGTCAAGCCCGGCCCGGGTGGGCGCGGAGGGCGGACGCACGTCAAGGAGACACTCCGCATCGACAGGAACCTTGGAAACCGGGTAACCGTGAATCCCGGGGTTGTGGGACCTACGCGGATTCAATTCACCAACCTGCTCTCCGGCTCCGTGACGCACGGACACGATGTGGAGTTGCCCAGCGGATTCTACGTCCTGCAGATCGATCCTGTCGAGGGCGGCGTCGAATTCGAACCGCTGCGGATGACCGTCAAGGTAACCGGTGGACTGCCGCCGTCAAGCCTGCATTTCGCCCATCGCGATGGGTCCGGTGGCCCGGGGTGCGGATCCGGCCCAGCGCTCTGCCTCACTCGATCGTCGAACTAAAGCTTGATGATGTTGCCAACCGGCAACCGGAAACCTTCGCCAGCGGGAGGCCAGTTGGAACGGTCGTCGTCTTCCACTGTCACCGTGATGGTCAGTTCCTTCTTATCGCGAGTCACCGTCAGGGGAAAACTTTTCTTGCTCGACTGCCGCGCCGTGCGAACCGCGCGAGTCAGTTCCGATGGCGACGACACAGCCGTATCGTCGACCTTCGAAATCACGTCGCCCGCTTTGATGCCACTCTTTTCCGCTGTCGAACCCTTCGCGACATTGCGAACCAGCACGCCTTCCTTTACGCCAAAGAACGACGCCAGTTGCCCGTCAATCGCTTCCGCTTCGATCCCCAGCATCGAACTCGACCAGAACACCATGCCCGGGCGGACGCCCGCCATTTGCGGGATGCGGATCTCCGGCATCTCGGACATTCGCGGAGCCATCGTGATCATCGGTTCCATACCAGGCGCGACCATGCCGCCCTTGCGCACGCCGACTTTGACAACGATCGTCTGCGGGCGGCCTTCGCGAACCAACCCGACTTTCACGTCGCGATTCGGGGGCGTCTCACGTACGAACCGCTTGAACTGCTCGATGCCTTCCACGCGCTGGCCGTTGTAATCGAGGACGACGTCGCCCGTCTTGATGCCCGCCTTGGCCGCGGGACTGTCCTCTTCCACCTTCGTAACCTCGACGCCGCGCTCTTCCTTCAGCTTGAGCGACTTCATGCGTTCAGCATCGATTTCGGCGACAAACACGCCGACGTAGCTGGAATTGCCGCTGACATACACGGTGCTCACGGGCCTCGCTTTGGGAGCCGTGGTGGGATTCGGTTGGGCAAAAACGGCGGAGGCGGCCAGTGCGCTCGAAAGGAAAATGCGTTTCATAACGTCTCTGTCCTGATGGACGCAAAGAACCCGAAAAGGTGAGTTTACCGCTGTTTTTTGAGGAAGATGTTGCCGCTCGCCGTCGACACGCGAAGCAAGGGACCGCCGCCGTTGATTGCGCCTTCGGCCCGCACCGGGTTCATGCCGTCGCGCGTGATGCGAACTTCCGGGAACTCGGACACGATCAGGCCCCGCATGCCCGGCGTCTCGTTCATCGCGGCGATGGACACGCCAAAGGCCGCGGGAATCAGCAAGGTCACGTCGCCGGATTCGGAGTTCAAGAAGGAGTCCTCAAAACGGTTTCCGCCGGGCAATAGGGAAGCCAATATGTTGCCGAGCGCCGTGCTCACACGCAACGGTCCGTCCTGCGAGCGAACCTTGATCGCGCCGCCGCTCGCTTCGCAGCGAACGCCCTTGGCATTGCCGATCTGGATCGATCCGCCGCGCGCCACCGCCGTCACCACGCCGGAGGCGT
>JAFDVT010000031.1 GCA_018268875.1 Acidobacteriota bacterium | reverse complement strand
GAGATTCAGGAAGTGATCACGATGGATGCGGCGAAGCGCACGCCGTATCAATGGCAAATGTACTTGAAGGCCAAGGATCAGGTGGAGTTCACCGACGCCGAGGTCGCGGCGAAGTTGAAGGGCGAGAACGCGAAGAAGTACAAGGCTCTGCAGGTGGAGTTGGCGAAGTTCGACGCGCTTCGTCCGGCGGCGAAGCCGATTGCGCAAACGATGACCGAACATACGGGCACGGCGCCTGCGACGCATGTGTTGAACGGTGGCAATTACGCGGCTCCCTTGGCCGAGGTGAAGCCCGGGTTCCTGTCGATTCTGGACGCGTCCGACGCGCCGGCGACGGACAAGCGGAGGTCGCAACTGGCGGAGTGGTTGACTCGCAAAGACAATCCGCTGACGGCTCGCGTGATGGTGAACCGGATCTGGCATCACCACTTTGGACGAGGCATCGCGGGTACGCCATCGGACTTTGGCGTGATGGGCGAGCGGCCTACTAATAAGGATTTGCTGGACTATCTTGCGACGCGGTTCGTGGAAGCGAACTGGAGCATCAAGGATATGCACCGGTTGATTGTGACGAGCGCGACGTACCGGCAGGATTCGGCGCTGCGTGAGGATGCGGCGAAGATCGATCCCGAAGACAAGTTGCTGTGGCGGTATCCGCGTCACCGGTTGGAAGGCGAGGCGGTTCGCGATTCGATGCTGGCGGTGTCGGGCGCGTTGAATGGGAAGATGTATGGTCCTGGGGTGTTCCCTCCCCTGCCGAATGGGCTTTCGACGCGCGGCGGTTGGAAAGCGAATGAAGATGCCGAAGAGGCCAACCGGCGGAGCGTGTACATCTTTGTGCGGCGCAACACGAGGTACCCGATGTTAGAGGCGTTCGATATGCCGGATACGCACGAAAGCTGCGGGCGACGGGCACGGATCGCGTCGGTATCGCAGACGTTGGAGTTGTTGAATAACGACGTCGTGATGGGTTGGTCGAAGGCGTTTGCGGCGCGTGTGGCGAACGATGGCGGACTGACGGAAGACGCGCAAGTGGATCGCGCGTTCAAGTTGGCGTATGCGCGGGAAGCGTCGCCGGCGGAGAAGAAGATGAGCCGGGAGTTCCTGTCGCGGCAGACGGCGATTACGGGCGGCGATAAGGCGCAGGCATTGGCGGACTTCTGCCAGATGCTGATGAATTCGAATGAGTTTCTATACCTGAACTAGTTATGAAGAGACTTTCGCATCGTTGGAACGTGTCGTCGCGGCGGGATTTCTTCACGCGGGCTGGGTCGGGTCTTGCGGGCATGGCGTTGGCCGATTTGTTACGCGCCGATCCGGGTCCACATCATGCGGCGAAGGCGAAGTCGGTGATCTTCCTGTTTATGGAAGGTGGGCCGAGTCATATCGATCTTTTCGATCCGAAGCCGAAGCTGATGGAGTTGGCGGGGCAGAAGGTACCGGCGTCGTATGGCAAGCTGATTACGGCGATGGGTACGGGGAACAACACCATCATGCCGTCGACACGGGCCTTCAAGCAGCATGGTCAGGCGGGGACTTGGGTTTCCGACTGGTACCGGGAGATCGCCAAGCATGTGGATGACATCGCGGTGTTGCGGTCCTGCTGGGCCGATGGGTTGAACCACGTGGGTTCGGTCTGCCAGATGAATACCGGCGATATTCTCGCCGGACGGCCGTCGCTAGGGGCTTGGACGACGTATGGGCTGGGTACGGCGAACAAGAATCTGCCGAGCTTTGTGGTGATGGCGGACGATCGCGAACCGTTGGGTGGCGCGAAGAACTGGTCGAGCGGGTTCCTGCCGTCGAAGCTGGCGGGTTCGCAGTTCCGGACCGGGGATGTGCCGATTCTGAATCTGCGGCCTCCGGCGGGGGTGAGCGATGCGCAGCAACGGAGCAAGATCGCGTTTTTGAAGTCGCTCAATGAGGGTTATGGCGCGGCGCATACGGATGATTCGGACTTGGATGCGCGGGTGCAGTCGTACGAATTGGCGTATGAGATGCAGTCGGCTGGTTATGAGGCTGTGGATCTGACCAAGGAGACTGAGGCGACGAAGAAGTTGTACGGCATGGACGACCCGGATTTGTTGGCGTTTGGGCGGAATTGCCTGCTAGCGCGGCGATTGGTGGAGCGCGGCGTGCGGTTCGTGGAGTTGTACTGCGGGTCGGGTTCGGGCTGGGATGCGCATGCGAATATCGAAGGCAATCATACGAAGTGGTGCCGGGTTTCGGATCGCCCGATTGCGGGGTTGTTGACGGATTTGAAGAGTCGCGGGTTGTTGAAGGACACGCTGGTGGTGTGGGGCGGCGAGTTCGGGCGGACGCCGTTCAATGAGAAGGGCAACGGGCGGGATCATAATCCGTGGGGCTTTACGATGTGGTTCGCCGGTGGCGGGATCAAGCCGGGGATTACGGTGGGTTCGACGGACGAGATCGGGTTGCGGACGGTGGAGCGTCCGGCGCATGTGCACGATGTTCATGCGACGATTCTGCATTTGCTGGGGCTCGATCATTTGCGTACGACATACATGCACAATGGTCGTGCGGAGCGGCCTACGATTACGAGTGGCGAGGTCGTGAAGGAGTTGCTGCTCGGGTAGGATGAAGGTATGGCGGTTACGGTGAAGGCAGCGCGCACGCAGGTTGTGATTCCTCGAGAATTGCAGGAGCGGGCGGGGTTCAAGCCTGGCGATGAACTCGAGTGGAAAGCTTCGCGGGGCAAGTTGACGCTTGTGGCGAAGCCTGTCAAGCAGCATCCGCTGTTGGCCGCGTTCGCCGAGTGTCAGGCGGCCGCTAAAAAGGCCGGTACCGATAAGATGACCATGCGAGAGATCAACGCATTGATCAAGAAGGTACGCAAGGAACGTCGCGAGCAAGGACTACGATGATCCGGTTGGTGCTCGACACCAATCTGATTGTGTCTTTTGCGCTCAGTCCAAACGGGCTTGCGGCGGTCATTTTCGAAATGGTGGCTGCGGGCTTGGTGCGCCTCTTCATCTCACGCGCAGTTGTGGATGAGTACGTTGACGTCCTGGGCCGACGTGAGTTGCACATTCCATCTGCCGCACGGCGACGCGTACTAAGGGCGATTGAGCTCGACGCCTTGTGGGTTCCCGAAACATCTCGAATCGAGGCTTGTAGCGACCCCGACGACAACATCTTTCTGGAGTGCGCCGAGGCGGCTAAGGCTCACTACTTGATCACCGAGAACGTTCGCCACTTTCCCAAGACCTGGAAGTACACGCGGGTTTTGCGGCCCGGGCAATTTCTTAAGCTTTGGGAGACGCAGAAGCCTCTTGGGCTTTAGTTGGCCATTGGGCTATGGCGTTGGCGATGAGGACCAATGCTGCGCCGGCGGTGGCAAGAGGCGTTAGCTTTTCTCCCAGGCTGTACCAGGCGATGATTGTTGCGAAGACCGGTTCCAACGTGAAGATGATGGCCGCTTCGGGCGCGGCTACTGTGCGTTGACCTATT
>JAFDVT010000319.1 GCA_018268875.1 Acidobacteriota bacterium | reverse complement strand
GTCGGGACGAAGGCCGCGTGTCCGGACAAAGAGGCTCGCTCCGGCGATGGGTCCGTCGGCGCGGAAGGCCGGGAGGTACATCGCGCGGCGAACGGGTTCGCGAAGTTCGAGGTAGTTGGAGTCGGCGGCGACCCCGACGATCCGGTACGTCTGGGTGCCGGTGGCGAGGGTGACGCGGTCCATGGTGATGGACTTGCCGATGGGGTTCTGGCCGCCGGGGAAGTAGTGGCGGGCGAGGGTCTGATTGATGATGGCGACCATGCCATCGCCGGGTTCCTGATAGGTGAAGTCGCGGCCGGAAAGCAGCGGCGTACCGATGGTCGAAAAGTAGCCGGGCGCGATCCAGGACATGGAGACGCGGCGGCGGTCCTCGGCGCGCTCGGCGAAGCCTTCGACGGTGGCGTAGCCTGACGCGCCGGCGCCAGATAACGGAGTGGGCGCGCCCATGGAGGCGGACGCGACGCCGGGAATCTGCGCGGCGCTGTCGAGGATGCGGCGGTAGGCGCCGGCGAGTTGATCGGGCGTGTAGCCACTGCGGGCGGTTTCGAGCGAAACCAGCAGAACGTTTTCGCGTTCAAAGCCGAGGTCGATGTGCTGCAGGTCCCGCAAATGGCCTACGAACAGGGCGGCGGAAGCGAGCAGGACTACCGATAGCGCGACCTGTATCGCGACCAGAGTTCGCGCGGTGCGCTGGTTGGAGCGGAGTCCCGCGGCGATGGTTCCACGCAGGATGTTCCAGGTGGGTACGAGCGCGAAGACGACGGCTGCCAGCAGCGCGGTGAGCGCGAGGGCGGACAGAGTTCGCGCGTCGGGGCGTACGTCGAGGTAGACCTGTTCGTGCAGGCGGCCGCTGGCAAGCAACGCGGTGAGCAGTCGCGTGGAACCGTACGCGACGAAGAGGCCTGCGAGGGTCCCCAGGCAAGACAGCAGCAGGCATTCGGTGAGCACCTGGCGGACCAGACGCCAGCGCGTTGCACCGAGGCTGGTGCGTAGCGACATTTCGCGTTCGCGCGCGGCGCCGCGGGCGAGCAGCATCGTAGCGATGTTGACGCAGGCGAGCAGCAGTACCAGGGCGGTCAACGCGAGCAGCGCGGACAGAGGTTTGGCCAGACGGTCGCGAACGGTGTTCAAGCCGGTGCCCGCTTTGGCGATGCTCGGCTTGATCTTCCAGACGAGCGCGTCGCCGGTCCTGGCTACGCGTTCCTCGAGCGTTTGATGGTGCAGGACTTTGAGGTCCGCTTCGGCTTGTTCGATGGTGACGCCGGGCTTGAGCCAGCCGAGGATGGCGATGGGTCCACGGGTGTCCTGGCGGGGAATCCAAAGGCCGGTCTTGGCCTCGACGCGCAGGCCCGTGTAGCTGGGGGCGGCGACTCCAATCACGGTGAACGGCTTGTTATGAATGACGATCTGCTTGCCGATGGCGTTGGCGGCGGCTTGAAAGGCCTCGTTCGATAGCCGCGCGCTGAGGACGGTGACCTGCTGGCCGATGTCCGAGTCCGCGATGGCGCGTCCGGCGATCATCGGTACGCCCAGAGCATCGAAATAATTGCCTGCGACGGATTCGCTGACGGTGACTTCGGGCGCGTGGCCGGCGACGGTCCAGCGGGCGCGGTTGTCGACGGACAGGCCGGTCATACGGTCGAGAAAACGGTTCTGCGACTGAATGCGGAGGTAGCTGGCGTCGTCCCAATAATTGCCGCGAGGTTCGTTCGGATATTCCTGCAGGAGTTCGACGAGACGGCCGGCGTCGCGCACGGGAAGCGGGCGCAGCATCACCTCGTACAGGAGGCTGAAGATGGCCGCGTTGCCACCGATGCCGATGGCGAGCGAAAGGATCGCAACGGCTGTAAAACCGGGGCTTTGCAGGAGGCCGCGCGCGGCGTACCGGAGGTCCTGCCAGAGGCCTTCCGCCCAGGTTTGGAGCGCCCAGACGTCGTGCGAGGCTTCCTCGACCAGCGTCCGGTTGCCGAGTTCGCGGAGGGCGTTGGCGCGGGCGGTTTTGGGATCTTCGCCGTTGGCGATGCGGTCGGCGATAGCCATTTCGAGATGGCTGCGGATCTCTTCGTCCACTTCCTGGTTGCGGCGGCGGAACTTCATGCGGGGTCCCCTGTCATGAGGCTGGTGATGACGCGGGACATCGTGGTCCAGCGCTGCTGCTCCTGAATGAGTTGCTTCTTGCCCTTGGCGTTGAGCTTGTAATATTTCGCGCGCTGGCCCTTATCGGAGGTGCGCCAATCGGAGTCGATCCAGCCTTGCTTTTCGAGGCGCTGGAGCGCGGGGTACAGCGATCCGGTTTCGACTTGCAGTACTTCGTTGGAACGCGCGCGCAGCGCCTGCGTAATGCCGTACCCATGTTGGTCACCCCAGGCAAGCACCTGCAGGACCAGCATGTCCAGGGTTCCAGGCAGAAGTTCGAGTTTGGCCATGGCTGTAGATAGTCTACTGCCATGGATGTAGGTTGTCTACCCCTTTTATTGGCGAACCGTCGGGTACTGGATGCCCAACTGTTCCAAGTACGTTTTGTACTTCGTGGGGTTGTAATACTGCTTCTTCATCTGTTCGCGGTAGCGGGCCATTTTGTCGGCGTTGAGTTCGATGGCCGGCTTGTCGTCGGGTCCGATCAACGGGACGTACTTCTGTTCCTTGGTCTGGACGTTGTTGAAGTAGTCCCACGCCTGCTTGATGAGTTCGGGCTGCAACAACATGTCGACGGCGGTAGCGGCTTGCGCTTTGGCTCCCGCGAGCGAACCTTTGTGCGCGATGGGCGTGGCCATGGCGACGGCGTTCGCCCAGTGGTGGCCGGGGAGGTTCGGAATGTTGGCGGGATAGCGCGTGTAGATCATGGGCATGATCCAACTGATGTCGCCGACGTCGTCGGAGCCGCCGCCCTTCAGGTCCTTGGGAGGCTCCAGCGGGTTGATCTTGGCCTTCAATCCTTCGGGCTTCTGGTTGAGTTCGCGCTGCAGGGCTTTGGCAAGGGTCTGGTCGGCCTCGGACCAGGTGGGCATGCCGATCATTTCGATGTTCTTGTACATCGTTTCTGCCAGGACTTTATTGAAGTGGTTGGGCCAGGCCGAACCTACGATGCGCTGGGTGAACGTCGTGCCGCTCATCAGCGCAGCGCCCTTGGCCATGGTGGTGCCGAATTCGTGGAGTTCCTTGATTTTGGGGAAGTCGAGTTCGCGGAAGTAGTACCAGACAGTCGCTTCTTCGGGGACGACGTTGGGCTGGTCGCCGCCGTTGACGATGACGTAGTGCGACCGGGCTTCGGTGCGGATGTGTTCGCGTTTGTAGTTCCAGCCGGCGTTCATGAGTTCGACGCCGTCGAGCGCGCTACGGCCTCGCCAGGGAGCGCCCGCGGCGTGCGCGGCTTCGCCCTTGAACGTGTACTGCACGGACACGAGGCCGCTGTTGACGGCCGGTTGACCATAGCTGACCGTGAAGTCCGAACTGACGTGGACGCCCAGCATGATGTCGAGGTCCTTCAGCAGGCCGGCGCGGATGAAGAAGGCCTTGGTCGCCACCAGTTCCTCGGCGACCCCGGGATAGATTTTCAGCGTCCCCGGCAGGTTGTACCTGGTCATGAGGTTCTTCAGCACGATGGCGGAGACGACGTTCACCGCCATGCCGGAATTGTGACCTTCGCCGTGGCCGGGCGCGCCGTCGATCATCGCGTCGTGATAGGCGACGCCGGGCTTTTGCGAGGCGCGCGGGATGCAGTCGATGTCGGTGATAAAGCCGATGGCGGGCTTGCCGGAGCCTTGTTTAAAGGTCGCGACCCAGGCCGTGGGAATGCCGGCGACGCCTTCTTCGACGGTGAAGCCTTCCTTGCGAAGCATGTTGACGAGGTACTTGGAGGTTTCAAACTCCTGAAAGCCGAGTTCGGCGAAGCTGAAGATCTGGTCGACCATCTGTTGCACTTGCACCGCGCGCTTGTCGACCTCGGCGATGGCTTCCTTCTTGAGAGCGTCTTGCGACGGGGCTTGGGCGTGCAGGGTCGCGGCGAGGACGGCGAGGAGGATGAGTCGATGGTAGTGGCGCATCAGGATGCTTCTTCCAGAAGAAGCACTATGGTATCCCTCCTGCGGTTGCGGAACATTTGCAGGTCGCGCGGTGTCAGGATTCTTGTGCGAATCGCGGGTGTTCTCTTGGGCCTTGTTGTCTTCTTGAACTTGTCGGCGTGTCATCGGCAGCGGACCGGGTTGCGTTTGCCGGGGAGCGAGTTCCGTCTGGTGACGACGTCGCTGGAAGATCCCGGAGTCCTGCTGTCGCCGCCTGTGGTGCATGAATACGACCGCAACCCGATCACGTTTGCGATTCCGGTTCGCGGGGGCAACGGTAGCGGCGGGCCGAACTGCCAACTTGGCGGGGAGATGTACCAACTGCGGCTATCGAAAACGCAGGCGGTGCTGCAGTTGGGGTCGCCCGCGAAGTGGCAGGACCTGCTGGCGCAGTGGGATCAACTGACGAACCGCGTCGTCGAGTCCAAGGTGAATGAGATTCTGTCCGCGCCGGAGTTGCTGGAACAGCGCGGCTGTCTGGACGCGGCGTCGGCACTGCGGGTACGGCAGTTGTTACGCGAGACGTTGCCGATGCGGCCGCAGCAAGGGTTGTTCGCGGTGTATGGACACCGGCTGGGGAGCGGCGCGTTCGACCTGCGGCCGGGACTGCGGATGAAGGTCGTGCGGGCGCACTTCAGCAAGCCGCCGGGAGAACGGAAGTCGACGGTGGATGGGTACCTGGGGTTGACCACGGTGTCCTACGATTGCGTGGAGGACGAGGCCGGCTGGGTGACGCTGCAACGTCGCGCGGAGACGGCGTTCGAACCCGAATCGATGCGCGGCAACGTTCGCGAGGCGCCTCAGGATTTGCTGCGCTTGCCGCCGAGGCCGGTGTACCGCTTCCTGATGCACACGTCGTTTTTGCGGACGGGGATCAAGCGGTTCGCGATCCTGCTGGGGACCGAGCGTGTGGCGGAGATGCGAGGTCTTGAGGAGAAGTTGGCGGCGGATCCCGCGATGCCTTGCGCGACGCTGACGGCGGGAACGTCGAAGAAGGCGGTTTGCGTGTCGTTCGAGGGCGACGTGACGGTGTCGCCGGAGGTGCAGGTGACGGTGAACGGAACGTCGCGGTACGTGCCATGGGGCGCGACGGTGAAGGACCTGTTGCGGGAGGTGAAGCAGGCGTCGCACGTGCGGCTGCGGCGGGTGTGGGAAGGACAGTTGCGGCGCGTGGATGCGGAAGATCAGGCCGCGCTGTCGCGTACGGTGTTGACGGGCGGCGATGAGATTGTGTGGAACGCCGTTCCTTAAAGTAGGATGAAGGCTATGCGGATCGCTCTGCTTTTCCTTGTTTCGATGGCCATCGCGCCGGCGCAGTTGATCTTCGAATCGACGGAGATGACGCGGTACCTGGAATTGACGTCCCAACAGACCGTGGCGGTGACTCGCTTGCGTGTCGCGAATACGCAGTTCCGGTTGGAGAAGGCGGAGCGAACCGCTGTGATTAACCGCGAACTTGAGGTCGAACTGCGCAAGAGCCTGCTCGATCCCATGGCGATCGGGTTGCGGCATGTCGAACTGGCCACCATTCAGAGAGAAATCGCCGAGGCGGATACCAAGCTGAAGAACGACATCCGCGCGCTGCTCACCGAGGCGCAGAAGGCAAAGCTAAAGCCTCTGGAAGACGCGCAGCGGTTGCAGGGCCTCGTGAATCAAGCCGTTTGCGAAGGGTTCCTCGATCCGCTTCCCACGGGCAGCCTCACATCTGGCCTGATCGCTACAACCAGCGGCGTCGGCAGTTTCTGCCTTGTTGGTGTCGGATTTCGCGTCCCTTAGCGGGCGATCGTTCCCGGGTCGAGGCCGGTGGCGAGGTCGAAGCCTCCTCCCAGCGCGCCGACCGCCGCGGTCTTGCGCGTGAGGCCGGTGAGTTCGCGGAGTTTGTATACCGCTTCGATGCCCGTGCAGTGGGCTCCCAACAGATTTTGCAGGCCGAATTCGCGGAACTTTCCCGCGGTCCAGCGTAGCGTCTCGTCTGTGGCGTTGAACAAGTGGAATCCACCGATGGCCGCGTGAATCGGCGCATCCTTGCGAATTTTGGTTCGCGCGTGTTCGAGGATGTTGACGATGCCCGCGTGGCTGCAGCCTGCGATGACCACGAGTCCCTTGGCGGTCTCGATCACTAGCGTCATGTCCTCCGGCAGGTTGTCTTCGGGCGTCGAACCATCGGGCATCACCAGCTTGCGGCTGCCGCTCCAGTTGCGCTCGGGGTACTTGCGCGGGATGGGTCCGGTGAGCCAGACGCCGGGATGGATTTCCTTGGGTTCGGTGTATTCGATGAACTTGCCTCCCGCGTCCTCGTAACCCTTCCTGATGTAGAGCATGCGCTTGCCGTTGATGTCGTTGCGAGGGATAAAGGCTCCCTTGCCGACGTGGGCGGTTTGCAGGGATTTTGGGTTCTTTTTGGCCATTTCCTCGCGCAGGCGGACGAGGCCCGCGGTGTGGTCGTAATGATGATGGCTGAGGACGACCTCTTCGACATCGCTCAGGTCCACCTTGAGTTCGGGCAGGTTGTGCAGGACCGTGTTGGGATGCGCTCCGGTGTCGAACAGGATCTTGCGGCCGTCGACTTCGACCAGCGCGGCAAAGCCCCATTCGCCGTAGCCTTCGCCGTCGGCGAGCATCGTCGAAAGGATTTTCACCTTGAGCGATTTCACCTCGTGGGCGCTTGCCGTAAGGGCGATGGCAACGGCCAGGCACAGAGTCTTCATGTCCAGCTATTGTGCCACCCTGAAGCATGGCTAGAGCGTATATTTCGTCGGGGTCGACGTTTGAGGCGGAGATCGGGTACTCGCGAGCGGTGCTGGACGGGGAGTGGATCTTCGTTTCGGGTACGACGGGGTTCGACTACACGACAATGACGCTGGCCGAGGGCGGCATTGCGGGGCAAGCGGAACAGGCGCTGCGGAACATCGACGCGGCCCTGGCCGAGGCGGGGGCGTCACGCAACGACGTCGTGCGGGTGCACTACATTGTTCCCAATGCGGCGGAGTTTCCGGAATGCTGGCCGGTGCTGCGGGCGTATTTTGCGGAAAATCGCCCGGCGGCGACGATGTTTTCCGCCGGATTGTCCGATCCACGGATGCGGATCGAGATCGAAGTTACGGCGCGAAAACGAAGCTAGCTCCGGATGCGCCCGAGTAGCGAAAACAGCTGAATGACCTGCCCCTGGCGATTGGCGCCGGTTTTGTGGAAGATGGCGCGCATGTGGCTGCGGCCCGTATTGCGGCTGAGGTGGAGATCTTCGAGCGTAAGGTCGAGCGAACCGGTTCGAACCAGGGTTTGGACAAAGCGCCCTTCGGCGGGAGTGAGGCGGAAGAGGGCGGTGAGCGCCCTGGAGTCGCCGGCGGCCGCCGGATCGAGAAGGACCAGCATGTATTTGCGCGGGCCGAGATCGAGAACTGTGGACGTGCGCGTCAACAGCGCGCGGACGTCGTTCAGGGGCGGGTTCAGTTGGACCAGCCGGAACGGCGTGAAAGTCTCTCGTTCGAGCGCGGCAATTTCTCCGGCAAGCGACGGCAGTTCGCTGGCGGAGGCGAAGACTTGGCGGCCGGTTTCGGAACGGTCGACGATACGGCAGTCGCGATCCAGGATGAGGATCGG
>JAFDVT010000318.1 GCA_018268875.1 Acidobacteriota bacterium | reverse complement strand
TCGCCCTTGACGTTCGAAATCATGAGATGGCGGACCTTAAAGCCGGCCGACGTGTGGGCCGTGTCGATCGTGTAATTGGCCGCGCTAACAACGGTTGCGGCGGCGAGCGACAACGTGATGAAGACTGCGTGTTTCATAGTGTGGAACCTCCTGTGGTTCGTATGCCTGTCAAGATCGAATCGCCTCTAACGATTCGATTAATGCCTGTAGTTGTCCCGGCTCCAGCTTGCCGAAGATCGCCAGCGAAGCGCGCCGGAGCGGTGCGTCCAGATCTTCCAGAAGACGAAGCCCGGCGGCGGTGATGCGCGTGGTAACGACGCGGCGGTCCGTCTGGCTGCGGTGCCTTTCGATCAGTTGCTGCTTTTCCAACCGGTCCAGAAGGCGCGTGATGTCGGGGTCGCGCGTCACCATGCGTTCGCCGACTTCGCTGCACTTCAAACCAGCCTCGCCGGCGCCGCGAAGAATCCGGAGGACGTTGTACTGCGTCTCGGAAAGATTCCGCGCCTTCAGCACCACCGACGCGGACTGCTGCAAGAAATCCGCGGTCTTGATGATGTTCAGGTAAGCCTCCACTTCAAGCGAATCGAACGGCTTGGTTTGCTTGAGTTCCTGGAGGAGTTTGCCGGCCACAGTTCGATATTATCCGTTACAACGACTTTTGTCAACACGCCTATCGTTCCTACAATTCTATTTGATTTGAGATTTCGGTACCATCGTTACTAAGTGACATCCGCAGGTTTTTTGCTGGCAGCGATGACACTACACTCCGATGTGGTGCGGATCGCCGTACCCAACGGCGGCGAACTGGTGACGGTGTACACCGATTCGGCCGGAAGGCGTGTCCCGGTCATCTCCTATCTGAAAGATACGATGGGAGATAGCGATCCAGCAAACGACAAATTGCGGCAGGTTTGGGTGCTTGCCCATAAGCGCCAATCGCTGGTCCGTCATGCTTTGGCGGCCGTACCTTTCCTGTATTTCCGTATGCCGTCGAGTCCTCCGCCGGAAGGCCGGATTCCGCCGGTGATGTTGGACCTCAGTAAGCCATACCACAGCACAATGAGCGGCTTGGCGCAGCAGATTCTTCAGGTTACGACGCTCGATCCGCTGGGGATGCCGTACCGTTCGGCCACTCGTTCCTACCGACAGAACCGGGCCTTGCAGCGCGATTTGCGAGTGGCGGAAGCGGCGTCGGCACTGGCGGCCAATGAAGACGCCGAGGTACGCGCGGTGCGCTCGCGCCTGGTGCTGTCATCGCGGTTGCTGGGCGGCCTGGTGTCCGACACAAACCTGGACCTGGTGGACGAGAAGGACAAGATCCGCGCCGAGGAAATGCGCGGCCGGAACTGGGAATTGTTACGCCAACAGGCGGAGCGCAACAATCTGCATTTTGAACCGTTGCGGCTGGCGGGCGGTCCGCCGTCGCATGCGCTGATCGCGGTGACGCGGGACGACCTTCTACAGGCCGCGCAAGGCGCGCCGCCAAAGTTCCACAGCCGGTTCCTGGGGATCTCGAATCCATGGACGGACGTGTCGCTTCGGCGCAGCGAGGATGAAGTGATACCGCTAGCGCTGTATTCGCTGGAGCATCCCAAGACGCCGCTTTTGCTCGCCGACATGCGCGACACGTTGAACCCACGGCGGCGCGAAATGTTCCGGCGAGGCGTACAGGATGTCACGGTAGGCGTGCTGGGCGTTTCGCGGTTCGCAAGCGTGCAGTATTTCGCGGCCTCGTGGGCTTGGGATTTTGTGACCAGCCGTAGGGGCGCGGCAAACAATCGCGCCTGGCGCCTGCGCAGTTACGCTGAGCTGCGGCAAAGGTTGACGGCCGATACGACCCTCGACCCCGCGATGCGCGAGATGCTGTTGAAGCGTACGCGCGCGCTTTCGATGAATCCGCTGGAGGACCGCGTGGGAATGGGCGGCGACATCGCCACCGTGCAGCATGCGGCGTTGTTGCGGTATGCGGACGATCCGCGCGGCATGGCGCTTTTGCTGGAACGCGGACGGCAGGACGAAGCGGCGTTGTTCACGCGAGGTCCCAAGCGCAGGATCGCTCTCGAAATGCTACGCTGGGCCACTCTCGGGCTGTACCATCGGCGCGTCAACACGACGCCCGTGATGCTCGCCGAAGTGGACCGGCGGCGCAAGATCCTGACACACACGCGATTCCTGGAACAGGCGCTGCGGGACACCCCGGTACTGGAAGTGGCCACCAATGCGGCGGCGGTGCGGCGCTCGGTGCAGGAACTGACGCGTTTGGACGCGCACGATCCGGCCATCACGAATCTGCTGGCGAGGGCCGCGCGGCAGTCGAGCGAAACGATTCCAATCGCGGTTACGGCCGACGGGGCCAGTGGAAGTCCGGAATAAACTCGCGGCGGTCGCGGTGGCGTTGTTCGCGTTACTGCTGCCCGCGTTTGGACAGGCGGGCGGCACGGCCAAGCGCCTGGTGGTGATCAAGGTCGACGGGCTACCGGGGTGGTACGTCGAACAGGCGATCGCCGAACGCAATCCCGACACCGGCAAAAGCCGCGCGCCGTGGATCGAACACATCTTCGATCAGCAGGGCGTTCGGTTCCTGAACTTCTACACGCGCGGCATCAGTCTGTCGGTGCCATCGTGGCAGGTGCTCGATACGGGACGTCCCACGCAGATTCATGGCAACGCGGAGTTCGACCGGTACACGTCGCATGTGTACGACTATCTGAACTTCATTCCCTTCTACATCAACTATTCGCGTGGCAAGCTGGCGGATATGCCGAGCGTGCAGGTATCGGACGAAGCCGGCATACCGATGCTGCTCGACTGGTTCCCGCGGGCCGAACGTTACCAGGCGTTCCAACTGAATCAGCGCGCGGTTCGATTTCGCACACTGCCTCGCGTACTGACGACGCGATTGAGCGGCCGCCCGGCGCGTCAGTTGATGGACGAATGGCAAGCCGGGTTCAGCTTCGGCCAGGGCGTTTACGAAGAGATGGAACGCGAACTGGTGGAGAAGCTGCAAGACCCCGCCGTGCGCTATCTGGACTTCTTTTCGGGCGATTTTGACCACCAGGGGCACCTGACCATGGACAAGTTCAGCCACGCGGCGGTGTTCGAGAAGCTCGCTCGCACCCTTGGCCGGTTTTTTACCGCTATTCAGAAATCGCCGCTCGCTGAGCAGACCATACTGGCCGTAGTGTCCTATCACGGCATGAACACGGTGGA
>JAFDVT010000317.1 GCA_018268875.1 Acidobacteriota bacterium | reverse complement strand
TGGCCTTTGCGCACGAAATATTCGTCCCAACCCATGCGGCCGTCGGGCGTGGTTTCCCAGGACTTGCCTGTGAGCGTCGCGCCGTGCACCATGACCACCGGGACGTTGTTCTTGCTGCGATGCGGCTCCATGTAGCGGACATACATCTGGTTGACGGCGATGTGTCCGCCGGGGCCGAGGCCACCGAGTTCGACGCGGGTCTGCTCGGATTTTTCACCGCCGATATAGAAGCTGCCTTGCGACTTGAGCACGAGCGGCTTGGCGGATTTCTGAAGACTGCTGAAGGTCTGCGCGGTGAGCGCCAGGGACGCGCCTGCAAAGAGCGCGGCGATTCTCTTATTTCGCATCGTTGTTATTCCTGGGAGTGTTTTTGAAGACGTCGCGAGCCACGCCGACGGCGGTGACGGCGCTGGGCCAGCCGGCATAAAACGCAAGATGCGTGATGGCTTCGACGAGTTGTTCTTCGGTCAAACCGTTGGTGCGCGCCAAGGCGAGGTGGGACCGAAG
Organism: Acidobacteriota bacterium; assembly: GCA_018268875.1. Taxonomy (GTDB): domain Bacteria; phylum Acidobacteriota; class Terriglobia; order Bryobacterales; family Bryobacteraceae; genus F-183. The sequence continues at coordinate 2,326 of JAFDVT010000317.1, read as the reverse complement.
CTGATCGGGCCGGTTCATCGCGATGAGCGCGGCGACGGTGGCGAGGCTGCGGTCCCGCGGCGACAACTGCGGGCGTTGCCAGACATCGCCGTAAAGAACGCTGTCAGTGAGGTCGGCAAGCTTGGGCGCGATATCGCCCATCAAGCGCTGCGCCGCTGTGGGCTGTGTGGTCGCGGGTATCGCGGGGTACTGCTCGTCGGTGACCTTCTCCATCCAGTCCGTGGATTTGCCGTCCAGTTGTTCCGCGATGGCGATGTGGGTCATGGCGGAGGTCGGGGACGCTCCATGCCAATGTTTCTGGCCGGCGGGAATCCAGACGATGTCGCCTTGCCGGATCTCTTGCACGGGGTCGCCCCAGCGCTGCACAAGGCCGGTTCCAGCGGTGACGATTAGCGTTTGTCCAAGGGTGTGGGTATGCCAGGCGGTTCTGGCGCCGGGCTCAAAGGTGACGCGGGCGCCGGAGACACGCGACGGGGAGGTTCCCCGAAACGCGGAGTCGATGCGGACCGAACCGGTGAAGTTCTCCGCTGGAGCCGATTGCTGCGGAGTGTTTCGTGTGATCTGGATTTGCGGCTGCGCGACGGCAGAGAGGGGGCTGAACAGGATCGCGGCGGCGACAAAAGTCTTCATCCCTTCCAGCGTAGAGTTGGATGGCTGCGCCCAGGTACCACGATCCTGCCGAAGTCTTGCCTAATCCTGTCGGAACACTAGCGGAACCACTTGTTCCAGGTTTTGACCATCGACGCTTTCGTGCGGTCATACCAACCGCGTTCCGGCTGGTTCAACGACTGGGCGAACGCGACGCTGAGCGGGGCCGCGCGCAGGTCCTTGTCGTCGGGCAACTGGCAGGATTCCTTGGACACCATGCGGACCTGGTAGCCGTTGAACGCGTAGGTCTTCTTGAAGTACTGGCCGGGGCCTTCTTCGACGATCACCGTGAATTCCGGCGAAGGCGAGGTTCGCGCCTGGACGGGATAGTAGCCGCGGATGCCGGTTTCGCGATAGGCCGTCTCATAACGATGGCGGCGGGCGTTCCAGGTGAACACACGGAGTTGGTCGAACTGATAGCTTTCGGCGCGGTTCTTGATGGTGGTCCAGAGCCAGTTGTGGCGAACCAGGTCGCGTTCGCGGTCGCGGACTTCGCCCAGGGAAAAGTAGGTCGTGATGCGGTGGCCTTCGGCGTACTGCGCGACCTCGTCGGGAATCGACATCACGAGGTAGCGGCTGAGGGCCCAGCCGACGCGGCCGTCGTGGGTTCGCACCAGGGACCAGTCCTCGAGCGTGTTCGCGCGTTCCGCTTCGGTGGGTTGCGGGCGCGACAGGATCGAGGTTGGCTTGGCAACCGGAGGCGCGGGCGTGGCCATATCCGGTTCGGGAGGCGTTCCGACTTCCGAAAGCTCCATCCAGTTCGCGGGCGGCTTGGGCGCGGCGGGAGGCGGCGGCGCGGCAATTTTGGAGGCGGCTTCCTTGCGCTTCTTCTTGCGCGGGATGGCCGGCTGTTCGATGGACTTGATGGAAACGGCGACGGCCGGAACGGTGGCGGTACGGCCTCGCGGCGCGACGCGGTGCCCGATAATGTCCACCTGCCCTTTTTCGGGAATCTGATAGAAGCTGGGCGACTGGCGGCTGGGATCGGTGTGCATGTTGAGCACGTCGTACACACTGGCCATGCCTTGCGAAGGCAGTTGCTGGGCGCGCTCGGCGAGCATGCGGAGGTCTTCCATCTGCTGCGTGGTGAGCAGGGCGTAGCCGTCTACCCAGCCTTCCTTGTCATCCTGGGTGCGAACCTTGATGAAACGGCGGCGGCTGCTGAGGACGTGCAGTTTTTCGCCATGCTTGACGGAGGCGGAAACGGGGGACTTGGGCGCGAGTTCCTGACGCAGGTTGAGCGTAGCGGGACCGACGTAGGCTTCGCCGATGACAGGTTCGCGATCGGGTCCCATGCAGGCCGTCAGGGAGAGCAGAATGACGGCGGCGCCCGTGTGGAAAAAGGCGTACTTCACAAGAAACTGCTTTCTACAATTTCTAGTTTTGCACAGGCTGTTTGGGCTCGGGCTTGGGCAACGTGATCTGGACGAGTTCCGGTTTTGCGGCGGCGGGTTGCGTCTTTGAAGGCGGCGTAAGCAGCTTTCGAATCCAGCCTCCTTTGGAGAGGTTGACGAAACGTTCGACGGCGGGCAGCGCTTTGCGGACCCACTTGCCGTGGAGCAGCAGGCTTCCGGTAACCAGCAGAGGATGCGGGATGGTGGTGAAGCACTTGGCGCAGATGTCGATTTCGCCACCGCGGCCGGCGGCGTGGAGCGTTCGCATGCGCTGCATGTCCGGC
>JAFDVT010000316.1 GCA_018268875.1 Acidobacteriota bacterium | reverse complement strand
TCGCCTGGCGTGGTGCCGACGACAGCGCCAGCGGCCACCAGTTCGTTCATCTTTGCCACCAGGCGCATACGTTCGGCGGGCACCGGGATCGCCACCGTAACGGCGGGCGCAACTCGCCCTTCGAGCACCACGGGTTGCGGCGAGGCATCGGCTTTGGCCTTGACCTTCCGAATCACCGGCGGGTCGTTGGCGCCGACGCGACGCGAAGGCGTGCGGACCAGCACAAGGATCGCCGTGACGGCTAGAGTCGCCGCCAGGAGCCAATTGCGTTGTTGTGCCGCGCTCATGTTGGCTAGATACCGCGGGCGGCGAAATTGCTTCCGGCGACTGCGGCAAAACACGCTGCGGCAGCACGCGCAGGCATCCTAACTCCAAGGAAAATCAGCGTCATTTTCTGGCATTCGCCGTGCACTCAATTGTTGCGTGGGGTTTTGTTATGCTGCCGTTTCAGCGAATTCTCTTTCCCGTCGACTTTTCCCCCAATTGCGAAGCCGTGGTGCCGTATGTGCTGGATTGGATCGAACGCTTTGATGCGTCCGTCAAGCTCGTGCACGCCTGCGGCATCCTGAACCTCCCGTACGACGTTGTGATGTCCACGTCCGTCAGCGGGCCGGAAGACATCCTGCGGTACCAGATGGCGCGCCTCGCCGAGTTTTCGGCACGGCACTTTTCCGGCTGCTCCGTGGAATTGCACGTCGAACGCGGAGAGGCCGCCACCGTGATTCGCTCGGTGATTGCGCGCGACGGAACCGACTTGGTGATGATGCCGACGCACGGGTACGGCCCGATTCGGAAGTTTCTGCTGGGTTCCACGACGGCCAACCTGTTGTACGACGTCGCAACGCCGCTGTGGACCGCGCCGCACAAGTTTCTGCAGGCTGGCGCTCCGAAACTTCCCTGCCGTTCGATCGTGTGCGCGGTGGACGAGTCCGACGAGCACGAAGCGGTTGCCGTCGCCGGCGACTATCTGGCCCGGCATCTGAACGCCAAGCTGTCGCTGGTTCGCGCCTCTTTCCCGCTGCCCGGGTATCCCGAAATCGACGCCTCCGGCTTCCAGCGCGAACTGGTGGCGGCCTCCACCGAGGAACTTGGCCGGGTGAAGAACAAGCATTGCGCAAACGCCAGTTCCCGGGTCACGGTTGCGCCGGTGATCGAAGCAGTTCGTGACGAAATCAGGCGTACCGATGCGGGCCTGTTGATTGCCGGCCGCGGCAACAGCCAGGATACGTTTGCGCGGGCTTTTTCCAGCCTGTACCCGATGATCCGGGACGCCGGCTGTCCTGTGCTAAGTATTTAGCAGGCTTACGATACTTTGGTGTTGCGCAGATTCTCGTAACTCAGGCGGATGCTGGCCAAAGGATCGCGCTGCGTCTGATCCTGCTCCACCAGGTAGTGCTTAACGCCTGACTTGGCGCACGCGCGCAGAATCGGCGCCCAGTCGAGCGTACCCGCGCCGACTTCCTTGAACGCCTCGGGCTTGACGGACTCCACAAACTGTTGTGGAGTTCCCCAGGCCTTATCTTTGAGGTGAACCAGCGGAACGCGGCCCGATAACTGCTGGATCACTTCGATGGGCACGAGTCCCGCGACGCTCACCCAGAAAATGTCGAGCTCAAACTGCACGTATTTCTTGTCGAAACGTTCGACCATCACGTCCCAAACGCGCTGGCCGGGGTCGCCTTTGAATTCGAACGCGTGGTTGTGATAGCAAACGGTGATGCCGGCCTTTGCCGTCTGTTCGCCGGCCTTGTTCAGGTCGTCGGCGAACTTGCGGAAGTAGTCGAGGTCGCCGCGTTCGTTGGGCCGCACATACGGCGCCACCATGTACTTCATGCCGAACTTGTTGCAGTCTTCGATCGCTTTGTCGAGCGTGTAGTCCGCCGGAACACCCGGCCAAGCGGGACCTTTGGTCAGGATCGGAGTCTCAAAATGGCCGGAAACCGGTTTTAAACCGTACTTGTCGTAGAACGGCTTCTGCGCCCACATGTTGGAGCGCAGCACTTCCACTTCCTTGTAGCCGATGTCGGCCACCGTCTTCAGCACGTTGTCGGTGTCGTTGTTGATGACAAAGCGCAGCGTGTACAGCTGCACGCCGAGCGGCTTGTCGAACATGCCTTTTTTCGCTCCAAAAGCGGCGGATGGCGCGGCAAGAGCAACGGAGGTAGCAGCGGCAAGAGCCTGGCGTCTGGTGACTGACATCGCAGCCATTGTACCGGAGTCTATGGTTTGTGTTGCTCAAAGACCTCGAGGACATAGTAAGCGCCGGGTTCCGGTTGCTCCCGCGCGCACCGCTCGGCGAAACTCACGGCCGCTTCCAACGTTGGCAGCAAGCAATCCTCGTTCACTCCCGCCACCTCTTTCGCCATGCCGTTGCACGACAGCGGCGAGCATTCAAAGTACGCCGAAATGCCTCGACTCACCACATCGAAGCCAATCGAGCGGAAAGACGCGTCCAGCGGCACCACAGGCGGTTCGCCGGGAGCGAGTTCGATCTCGTGCCGTACGCCGTCGCCGTCGAAGTAGGCTGGCAGCAGACGGTACGCGAACAAACGGAACTCTGCCGCATCCGGCAGCCCATCGAGGATCGCCAGCGCCGCGCCGGGCGTGTCGTAGTAGCCCCAATCGTTGTGGGTCCAATGCTGGATCCACTCGTTGGCGGGACCATTGATGCAATGACTGACGCTACATACGCGCGTCACCTGCGCGCCGAACGGCGCGTTGGCGGGCAGCGCCGGTTTCTTCGGAAAATAGCCGAGTAAAACGCTATCCAAATAACGTCCCGCGGCCAAGGCGCCAATCCGGGTCGAACCGCGACTTCACGGCCTTCATCGCATCGATGTGCCGCGCGTCGTACTGCACCGGCAGGAACCTCGCCTTGCGCTTGCCTAGGCCGTGTTCCGCCGCCACGGAACCGCCGAGCGATGCTGCTTTTTTAGCAAACGCCATCAGCGCCTCGTACCCTTTGTCGTACTCCACCTGCGAGGCGGGCAGCATGTTCACGTGTGGGTGCGCATCGCCCGCGTGGCCAAAAATGCAGTAATGCCCCGGCATGATCGCTTCCATCGTTTCGCGGTAAAACGCCAGCATTTCGCGGTGTTTTTCCACCGGAACCGAAAAGTCCGTACCGAGCGACGGGAAGCCGTTGCGTTCGGAAATCGCCAGCGACGTTTCCGGCAGCGCATGGCGGAACTTGCGAAACTGTTCGCGATCCGCGTCCGACGATCCGAACCAGCTTTGCTCTTCCAGCGCGCCGAACTGCGTCAAACGTTCCGCCCACGCGTCGATATCCGCATCGGATTCGATGATCTGTTCGATGATCAGGGCCGCGCGAGCGTTCACCGGCACATCGGGAAAACGCTGCGCGATCATGCGTAGCGCCGGTTCGTCCACCCATTCGAGCATGCGCAGATTGGGCACGGCTCGCCACGCCTCGAGCGCGTCCTGCGAGGCCTCGTCCGACGGGAAAAATACGATGCCGTTCAATAATTGCGGGGGGTTCGGCAGCAGGCGTACCTCGGCCTCGATCACAATGCCAAGCGTTCCTTCGGAGCCGATGAACAGGTCCACCCAGTCCATGCCAGGCTTCAGCGCGTACCCGCAGGAATGCTTTTTCGCGGGCGGTTGCGGAACTTCGGGAACATCGAAATCAATGGGCTGGCCGCGGCGTACATCGAGCACCTCGCCTTCCGGCAGAGCCACTCGCAGACGTTCCACCCAGCGCCTGGTCGCGCCGTACTTGAAGCTGCGCGAACCGCTGGAATTGCACGCGATGGTGCCGCCCAAAAAGGCCATCGTCTCGGTGGGATCGGGCGGATAGAACTGCCCCGTGGCACGCGCAGCCGCATGCAGTTCGTGCAGCGTGACGCCCGCTCCCACTGTCGCCGAACCTCGCCCGATGTCCAGCTTGCGGAACTTCTCCATCGAGATCACCCAGCCGCCATCGGGTACGCGACCGCCGGTGAGTCCACTGCCTCCGCCGGCGACGGTGATCACAGCCTTGGCGAGGCGAGCCTCGCCGAGCAGCGCCAGCAATTCCGCTTCGTCTTTCGGTACGCAAATGCGGTCAGCGAAGCCCTTGGCGCCGCTTGCGTCTTCTAAATATCCCCAGCCTGCCATGTTTTGTTGTTGTCTACGCTTTGATGTCGTCTTTGGCGAAATCCCATTCCACCATGCGGTGTTCGCGAACGGATAGATTCACCATGTGCGCGCAGGCGGCCGCGTGATGCCCGGCGCTTGCGTCTTCCCAATACGGTTTGCGGGTGCGCATCGAGTCCAGGAAGTGGCCCATGTGCGCCACGGTGGAATCCTGCCCTTCGGCCTGCCAGACGGTGGCGCTGGAAACCGTGTGTGGTTTCCAGGTGGACGGTACTTCCGCGGCCTGCACCTTCGGGTCCGCATAGTAGCGAGCCTCGAGTGCGCTGGCCCAACTGTCCACCACCCACTGATTGTCTTCGTGCGCTCGTTCGGGAGAAAACGTCAGCTTATCTCCGCCGAGCGACAGACTGCCCTTGGTCCCCAGGAAGTCGAAACTGCCTTGAAAGCCGCTCTGGTTGTTGAACGTCGAACTCAGATTGACGGCGAACTGTTCCGGGTACTGCAACATGGCGTTCAACGTGTCGGGAACTTCGCGGCTTTCCTTCCAACGGTACAACTGCCCCATGGCCATCGCCTGCGACGGCATCTTGGCGTCCATGAGGAAGTGGATGGTCGTGCAAAGGTGGACGAAAAGATCGGTGGCGATGCCGCCCGAATAGTCGTTATAGCAGCGCCAGCGGAAGAATCGTTCGAGCGAGAACGGGTGACGGTTCTTCGCGGGACCTTGAAACGCGTTCCAATCCACCGTTTTTTCCGACGCATCGGGCGGGATCGGGTAAATCCACGCGCCGCTCGCGGTGTTGCGGTTGTAGGCCGCGCGCACCATCGTGATCTGGCCTAGCGCGCCGGTTCCGATGATTTCCTTGGCCTTCTGCTGCAGCGCGCTGGACACGCCCTGCGCGCCGATCTGCAGGATGCGACCGGTTCTGCGGGCGGCGGCCATGATGTCCGCGCCTTCCCTGGCCGTGTACGTCATGGGCTTTTCGCAGTAGACGTCCTTGCCCGCGTCCAGAGCCTCCAGGATCATGGTCTTGTGCCAATGGTCCGGCGTGGCGATGACGACACCGTCGATGGACTTGCTGGCCAGCAACTGGCGGTAATCCGCAATGGCTTTGGCGCGTCCTTTGGTACGTTCGATGGCGCGTTCGACGCGGCCGGTGTACGCATCGCAAACGGCGGCGATTTCGACGCCTGGGTTGGCGAGGATCGCCTGCATGAGTTCCTGGCCGCGAGCCCCGGTTCCGATGCAGCCCAGTTGGATCTTGCCGTTGGCGGACTGGGCGTTGGCAGGCGTTTGCGCGGCTGCGGCTGCGGCGCTGGCCACGCCGGTGGAATGCAGAAAGGTACGTCTGGTCAAAAGGAACGGCTCTCCGGCTATAACGTTATCATTTTGCCGGTGCGCGATGAGG
>JAFDVT010000315.1 GCA_018268875.1 Acidobacteriota bacterium | reverse complement strand
GACGGAATCGCATAAGATTCCGGTGACGATCGCGTCGCGCTGCCAGCAGTTCAGCTTCCGCAGTGTGGACTTTGACGAACTCGTCAATCGCATGCGCTGGATCTGCGAACAGGAAGGCATCGGGGCGGACGAAGAGTCGCTGGCCGTGCTGGCACAAGTCGGCGAAGGCAGCGTTCGCGATTCGCTGTCGGCCCTCGATCAGGCGATTGCCGGATGCGGGGCGAACCTCACCGCAGTGGAAGTTCGCGAACTGCTGGGTCTGTTTTCGCTCGATTCGCTGGGCACTGCCGCGCAAGCGTTGCGAGATGGCGACCCCGGCGTGATGCTGGACATCGTTCTGGACCTCGAGTCGAACGGCCGCAGCCTGCAGCATTACTGCCGCGAACTGGCCCGTGACATTCGCAATCTGCTCGTCAAGAAAATCGCGCCGTCGAACCCGAGGTTGATCGCCGCGTCGGCTCCCGAACAGGCGCGCCTGGCGGAAGTGGCCGCGTGGTTCACCGAAGAGGACCTGACACGGTACCTGCAAATCACGCTGGACCTGTTCAAGGATCTGCAGAACGCGCTGCAGCCTCGGCTGCATATGGAATTGGGTCTGCTGCGCCTGGTGCATGCGGGACGTTTGCAGAGCCTCGAAGAAGCGCTGGCGTCGGTTGGCAGTGGAGGCGGTGGTGGTAGCGCGCCGCAAGCGCCGCCCAAGGCTTCCCCGCCCCGGCCTCCGTCTCCGCCGTCGCCTCCAAGAGCTCAGTTCGCAGCGGCGCCACCCGTGGCTCCAGTGGCGCCCGTATCGAATCCCATCGGAAACGACTCCAGCGACTGGCGTACGCGGCTGTTCAACGGTCTGCACGAACACAAACTGCCGCATACGGCGGATGCCATCGAATCCTCGACGGTGGAAGAACAGAACGGCCAACTGATCATCACGGTGCCGCATCGTCTGCAGGAGATGACGCTGAAGAGCGACCTGCCGGGCGTGATCGACCAGATCGCCGGGCGGCCGATGAAGTTCCAGATCAAGATCGGACAGGTGCAGCAGTCGCAGCAAGGTAGCGCGATGGCGGCGCCGCGCAGCGCGGCCGGTGGAAGCGATCAGGAAGAGGAAACGCGAGCCCGCGCCATGGCGCACCCGGATGTGCAGCGCTTTCAGCAGATGTTTCCCGATGCGCAGATCCGGCAGGTCCGGAATCTGAAAGAATAGGGACAGGTACAAGAACCACGATGAAGTTACCCGGCAACATGCAGGCGATGATGAAGCAGGCGCAGCAGATGCAGCAGCGCATGCAGGAAGAAGTGGCAAAGATCCGCGTGGAGGCTTCGGCCGGCGGCGGCATGGTCACCGTAAAGATGGATGGCCAGAAGAATGTCCTTGGCGTGACGATCGACAAGGAAGTGGCCGGCGACGTGGAAATGCTGCAGGACATGGTGATGGCCGCCTGCAATGAAGCCGTTAAAAAGGTGGACGAGGAAACACAGCGCCGCGTGGGCGGCATGTTGCCTCCCGGCCTGTTCTAGTTCCCTGCCCGATTTTCTATATGCCCGACTTCGCCGAACCGCTGTCGCGACTGATTGCTGAGTTCAAGAAACTGCCGGGCATCGGTCAAAAAAGCGCCCAACGGCTGGCGTTCCACATCTTGCGCAACTCGCGCGACGATGCCGAACGCTTTGCCGCCGCGCTCACCGACGTAAAAGACAAGCTCGGCATCTGCGCGATCTGCAACAACATCGCCGATGCCGAACTGTGCCCGTACTGCCGCGACACCAATCGCGACCGTACGCAGGTGTGCGTGGTCGAGGAACCGCACAACATCCTGCCGATCGAAACGACGCGGCAGTTCCACGGCCTTTACCATGTTCTGCACGGCGCGATTTCCCCGCTGCGCGGCGTCGGTCCCGAGCAGTTGCGCATCAAGAATTTGCTGACGCGTCTGCAGGACGGCGAGGTGGAGGAAATCATCATGGCCACCAACCCGACGGTGGAAGGCGAGGCGACGGCGGTTTACGTGTCGCGCTTGTTGAAGCCGCTGGGAGTGCGCGTGACGCGCATCGCCATGGGCATCCCGGTGGGGAGCGACCTCGAGTTCGCCGATGAAGTGACGATGCTGAAGTCGCTCGAAAACCGACGCGAAATTTAACTCCCCTGGCCGGGGCAGCAGCTACGCTTTGGGCTGATTGGCTGCGCGGTGGATCCAGCGGTACGCCTTGATGGAATTCCGCCAGAAGTACTTTTCGGCCACGGCCTGGCCTTTGGCTTCAAAATACTCCTTCACCACCTTGAGACCTTCCTGGTAATTGCCCCAGTTGTCGCTATGCGGCCAGTCACTGCCGTATACGACGCGGTCCTGCCCGAAGATGTCGTACAGCACGTCGAGACGCGGCTTGTAGAACGCCGTGTCCTTCGGGACCTTGCCGTTCACGGTGCGCAGGACGCCCGAAACTTTGACGTACACGTCGGGCCGCTTGGCGATGTCGCGCAGGTTCTTTTCGATGGCCGGGGTCATGTCCAGGCGAGGCAGATGGTCGAGCACCATGCGCAGGTTGGGAACGCGGTCCTTCAGCCGGAGCAGATCGGAAATCAGTTCGGCGGTGGGATTGGCGGAATCGAGCGTCAGGTTCGCGTCGGCCAGCCTCTTGACGCCATCGATCCATTTCGGATTGTTCGACTTTTCGTGAAAGTTGCGGTCCCAGATGTTGCCGTACCGGATGCCTAAAAACAGTGGATTCTTGCGAAAACGCTCCAGGTGCTTGGCGTAGTCGGCGTGATCGGGCTCGAGGTCGCCGATGGTGCCGACCATGATCGAATCCTTCTGCATCACGTCGAGCACCCACTGGTTGTCCTCAAGCAGCGGACTGCATTCCAACTCGATCGCGCCGACGACGTTCAGGCCCTTGGTGACCTCGCGAAAGCGCGGTGGCAAGGCGGTCTTGTAGATCTTCTCGCCCTTGGGCGGCCACGGTACGCCTTGCGGGCGATCCACGTCGAACAGATGGATGTGCGTGTCGATAATCGGGATGTTCATACCGGCGGCGGCAGCGTTCGTGGTAGCCGCAAGCGCGGCGGCGGAAGCAGAGGCAAGAAATTCACGGCGGTCCATAAGAATCAGCTCCATCAGCTTATCAGGACCGCAGGGCTGCGACCATGGGGGCCGCCGCGATTTTCCGCGTCATGAACCCCGCCTGAGCCAGTACGATAGAAAGAGTGTCTTCCTTCTCTGAAATCGTCGCGCGCGCCCTGGCCGAAGACATCGGCTCCGGCGACGTCACCACGGCAAATACAGTACCCGCGACACTCCGCGCCGAAGGTACGTTTTTCGCCAAACAGGACCTTGTGCTCGCCGGTTCGGAACTGCTGCCGCTCATCTTCAGCGACATCAAGATGAACCATGCCGATGGCGACTTCGTGCACAAAGGCGAGGCTCTGGCGACCGTTCGCGGCACCGCGCAGTACCTGTTGACGCATGAACGCGTGGCCTTGAACTTCCTTCAGCAATTGAGCGGCATCGCCACGCTGACACGCCGTTACGTCGAACAGACGCACGGCACCAAATGCCGCATCCTCGACACTCGCAAGACCACGCCGGGCCTGCGCGCGCTGGAGAAGCTGGCTACCAAGGCCGGCGGCGCAGTGAACCATCGCATGGGCCTGTACGACGCGATTCTGATCAAGAACAATCACATCGACCTGGCGGGCGGCGTGAACGTCGCGGTCGAGCTCGCGAAGAAAAGCGGCCTGCCCGTGGAATGCGAAGTTCGCAACCACGAAGAGCTATCGGAAGCGCTGGACGCGGGCGTGAAACGCATTCTGCTGGACAACATGACGCCCGCCGAAGCCGCTGCGGAGATCCAGTTCATCGATGGCCGCGCGACCGTCGAAATTTCCGGCGGCGTCACGCTCGACACCGTGCGAGCCTATGCGCAAACCGGGGCCGACTTCATCTCCGTGGGCGCATTGACGCACTCGGCGCCCGCCGCCGACATCAACTTCCGCATCCGTCCCGTTGCATGACATACGTCCACTGGCACGATTCCATCGATTCCACGATGTATGAGGCTGCGCGCCTTGCCGATGGCGGATGTGAACACGGCACGGTGGTCGCGGCCAACGAACAGACGGCGGGGCACGGACGCCACGGTCGCGCCTGGCATTCCGAAAAAGACGCCGGCCTGTATTGCACGCTGGTCCTGCGGCCTCGGCAGATTGACCCGGCGAACATCCCCGTGGTGACGCTGGCTCTGGGCCTTGCCGCCGCCGAAGCCATCGGCATGAACTGCGACCTGCGCTGGCCCAACGACGTACTGATCCGCAATCGCAAAGTCTGCGGCATCCTGACGACGTTTCACGCCAACGCGGTGCTGGCGGGCGTCGGCATCAACGTCAATCACACGGCCTTTCCGCCGGACCTGGAACCCATCGCGACCTCGCTACGCATCGAAAACAACGGCACGCCGGTGGACCGGCAGGCGTTGCTCGAACGCTTGCGGACAGCGGTGCTTGCGCATTGCGCGATCCTCGAAGAGCGTGGTCCCGCTGCGATCATCGACTCGTTCACGCGTGCTTCAAGTTACGCCAGCGGGCGGCGCGTGCGGCTGGAAGACACGGGCGATACCGGCGTAACCGATGGCCTGGACGCCTCCGGGTTTCTTATCCTGAAGAGAGACGATGGCCGCCGCATCACGATTTACGCGGGCGGCGTGCGTCCGGAGTAGTAGTTGTAGTCGAAGAACCCTGTCATGTTACTCGCACTAGACGCAGGCAATACCAACATCACCATCGGCGCCTTTGACGGCGACAAACTCATCAGCCGCTGGCGCCTGCGCACCATCCACGAACAGACCGCCGACGAGTGGGGCATCCTGATGCGCAATCTGTTCGCGCTCAATTCGCTCGCGCTCGAACGCATCGGCGGCATTGTGATTTCAAGCGTCGTGCCTCCGCTCGAACAGAACCTCACCGAGATGGCCAAGCGCTACTTCGGCCTCACGCCGATGTTCGTCACCGCGGCCACCGACACCGGCATCACGGTTCGTTACGACAACCCACGCGAAGTGGGCGCCGACCGTATCGTCAACGCGGTCGCCGCGTATCAGAAGTATGGTGGACCTTGCGTGGTCGTCGACCTGGGCACCGCCATCACGTTCGACGCCGTGTCGAAAGATGCCGAATACCTGGGCGGCGTGATTTGCCCCGGCATCGGTATCGCCATCGGCGGCTTGTTTTCGAAAACCGCGCGCCTTCCCATGGTCGACTTCCGCGAGCCCGAAAAGCTGATCGGTTCGAACACGGTCGGCTCCATTCAATCGGGACTTTATTACGGCTTTATCGGCTTGATCGACGGCATTATCGAGCGTATGCAAGCACAGTTGGGCCCCGGCACCAAAGCCATCGCAACCGGTGGCCAGGCCCCGCTTATCATCCGAGGATCGAACTACCTGCACGCCGCCGACGAGGACCTGACACTCGACGGCCTGCGCATCATATGGCAACGGAATCAGATCACCTAAAGCAAGACTGGAACTACTTCAACTACTTCACCGAGACCGAGGAGCATTTTCAACGGGCTCGCGGTACGGCGTTGTTCCTGCTGTCGCCTATGGATTGGGCGCTGATCGAAAGTTGGAAGAACTCCGGCGTCCCGCTCGAAGCAGTGATCCGCGGCATTGACGTCGCGTTCGAAAAGTGGCGCGCGAAGAAGACCAAGTCGCAAGCCGTAAACTCCATCGCCTACTGCGCACAGGCCATCGCCGCAGAGGCCGAAGCGATCGCCAAGGGTGGACCCGGCGCCACCGCGGCAACGGAGAAGGCCAAGCACGACGCGCCGTTTTCGCTCGATGAACTTGCCGGCTACCTCGACAAGAGCATCGCCTGCGTGGCGAAGGCCGATCTGCCCGGCATCCTCGAAGTGTTACAGAAGATTCGCGCCGAAGCCGAACAACATTACAACGACCTCGAACAGTTGGAGCAGCGCCTGACCTCGCTCGAGGAGAAGATGATCGCCGCCGTTCGCGCTCGCGCATCGGAGGAAACGCTCTTCCAGGCCCGTCGCGAACTCGACCTGCAATTGAAGCCGTACCGCAGCAAGATGACCGCCGAACAGCTTTCCATGCTCGAACGCCAGTTCCTCGATAAAAAGCTGCTGGAAGGCGCTGGCCTTGAACGGCTCAGTCTGTTCTACTTACGCTAATGGTTCTTGTCACCGGCGGGTCCGGCTTCATCGGAACATATTGCATTCGTCAGCT
>JAFDVT010000314.1 GCA_018268875.1 Acidobacteriota bacterium | reverse complement strand
GCGGCTAGCATCAGTTCGCGATATTCCAGGCGATGGATGCCCGGCGCGCCACGTTCGACGGCGTGCAGCAGGGAACTCGCGACGGTTGCCGCCTCTATCGCTCGATACTTCGAAAGCGGCCCCAATAGCAACGGGCTCACGATCTTTCCGGCCAGGATTCCCACTTGTTCGACCATGCGGGCCTGTTCGCGTGCGCCCAGTAGGAAGCTCGGTTGCGCGATCTGCACACTCGCAAACCCGAGGTTCGAGGTCGCGTCCTCCATCTCGCCTTTGACTCGTAGATAGAACGCTAGTGACTTGCTGGACGCGCCTACGCTTGAGACTACGCCGAAGCGCGACGCGCCGTGGTCGCGAGCGGACTTGGCGAAATCCACCACCAGGTCGTGATCGACGGCCCGGAAGGCTGCTTGCGAACCTGCTTTGGCGATGGTGATGCCCAGGCAGCAATAGGCGTCGTCCACCGGTCCCCAGGTGCGATTGTGAAGGTCCTCGAAAGGGAGTTCGACAAGGTTCGGCGCGGAAAACGAAAGTGGCCGCCGGGTGAAGGCAGCCACTCGATCGTAATGTTGGCAGAGCAGAGGCAACAGGTGGGAACCCACCAAGCCCGTGGCTCCGGCGATGACGGCGGTTCGCACTATTCTTGCGCTTCGGCGGGAGCGGCGGCGGGCAAAGGTTGCTCTATCGCCTGGCTGCGCGCTTGATTGATGCTGCGCGACGCATCCTGAAACAGGCTGACGAAGTCGACGGACTTGCCAGGGTCCGGATGCAATGCCTTTGCCGCGTCACAAGCCGGGTGCGGCACCGGGACGTAATCGAATCCGACGAGCGAAGGGCCCAGGATTTCGTAGCGTTTTGCGATGTTTTCGGCCATGCGCTTCCTTTGCCTTCAGGCTATCACAGGCGTTTCAAAAGGGCTTCGGAGGCGTACGCCACCAGCTTTGCGACGGTGGTTTCGTCGCCCAGCGGCCGCAGGTATTGGGCTTGCGACGAGTCGAAGGTTCCGAAGTTGACGACGCCAATCGCGCGGTGGCAGCGCTGCGGTTCCCATAGCGGTATGCACAGCAGCCAGCGGTGGCGCAGTTGTTCGGCGAACGGCTGATAGGCGCGGCGCACCATGTCTTCGGCCGCGGTCCGCGCTTTCGGCGACGTCGACGGAGCGAACAACCGCGGCCTGAGGCTGCGCGCAGCGCGACCGGCAATGCCGCGTCCGATCGGCAGTTCCAACGCCCAGTACGACTCGTGATCGTTCAGGCAGGTGCAGACTCGCAGGACCTCGCCCTTCTGCGAATCCTCGCCGTCCACCGCCATCAGGCTGACGTCCAACTGCCCGGTCAGGATGTGCGGCTGGATGTCCGACGGAAGCTGCTGCAGGACCACGTTTGCGAAGTCGCCCAACGCCTCGAGCGCGGCTTTCGGAGGTTGGCCGCTTTCGAACTGCGACCGGATTTTGAGAAGCCTGCGCCGCCGCGCATGTAGGAACGCGGCTTTTTCCGCAGGCAGTTCCGCAGGCTCGGCGAGCGTCCAACGGATGCGGAAAACAGAGCGCGGAGCGGGGTTCTGCAGGACCAGCGTGGCGCTGTCCAGCAGGCGGGAATACAGAAAGCCGCGCCTCGCGTCGGTGGTCAACTGATGGTCGTAGGTGGCGCCTTCGGACCCATTGCCGATGAGCCGAAAGCCCTGCGCGTCCACCTTTTCGATTTGCAGGGACGCGGGGAAATGGATTTGCATCGCCAATCGCCCGGCTTTTTCGAAGGGAAGCTTCTTTTCGACGTAGTCGTACCCGCCGCCGTTGGGATCGTTGCGGCTCAATTCGCTAGCGTCCATCGAATAGGCCGAAACGTCGCCCTGTTGGAGCACGACATCGAACGAATTTTCGGGCGTCGGCGGCGATTCGAAGGTAATTGTGTTGCCTTTCAACAGAACGCCAGTGGACGATGCATCCTCGTCCTTATAAAAGTCAGTGGTTTGTCCTGGCGCGATGATCACCTCGGGCAGTTGGTATTTGGGTGCGCCGCCACGGACATCTTTTGCGGCGGAAATCGCAAGGAATTCCATGCGATTGCTGGCGTCGCCGTCTTCTGAAATGTCGATCTGCCAGAAGACATCGCGGCATTCGAACTTGCCCTCCGGCGCGACGGTCGCGCCTTGGCCCGGCGCTACGGGAGGCGCCGCGGTGGAGGGCATTTTTTCGTTGAATTTCGCGTAAAAGCGGCGGAGATTGATGTGCGACCCGTGGTCGATGCCTCGCGGCTTCACGATGGTGGAATGGTCGGTTTCCGGAATGACGATCGCGGAATCCTCAAAGTACCGGAGCGCCGAACCTCGTGGAACAACAGGCGGGGCGACAATGCGCAGCAAAGCGCCGGCTTTCGAAAGAAAGCCCGGCACGATCATGTGATGTTCGGCCAGTTCCATGCCGTACAACGAGCCGGCGGGCAGTGTCTTCAAATGCTGCTGGAACTGATAATCGAGCTTGGTGAGATCCTCGCTGTGGAACTGCAAAGTCTGCGCGGTTTCGTTGCGGAGCGCCTGCGCGAGATACCGCAGCCAGGTTCCGTATTGCGAACCCATGGACGGGGAGGCGACCAGCACAAGCCCGATTTTGCGGGTACGAAACGCTTCGGGAAAGTTGGTCAACATGTGGCGGACGACGATGCCGCCAAGGCTGTGGCATACAAAAACGATGCGGTCATGCGACGCGGCGGGAGGCAGCAGGCGGCCATTCGAACCGGGGCGTGGGTCGGGCAGCCGGTCGTGCAAGGCGTCGAACAGTTCCTTGGCGCAGTCGGGAACCGCGTAGTGGGTCGACAACTTGGAGGTGTAGTAGCCGCCGTTAAAGATGGGAACCGGAAAGTTCTGGACGTCGCCGGCCACGAGCGAGGGCCAATAGGCGCCGTTCGACGCATTGAACCAACATTCCAGCGCGTCCGAAAGTACGCCGTGGACGAAGACAAAAACGGTGTTCGACGGCACGTAGTGGTGCCAGGAGTTGTTGGCGGCAACCGGCTTTTCGGGCTGGGACGGCTTGAGCAGGCTCGAAATCAGCGGCGGCATCGGTAGCCATCATAAACAAAATGGCCGCCCTGCGAGAGGCGGCCATTGGAGAACAGCGAAAGAGGTTAGCCGTTGAAGCGGGCTTCGGCGGCGGCCCAATTCACGACGTTCCACCATTCCTTGATGTAGTCGGGGCGCTTGTTCTGATACTTCAGGTAATAGGCGTGTTCCCACACGTCCAGGCCGATGATGGCGTTCTTGCCTTCCATCAGCGGGTTGTCCTGGTTGGGCGTGGAAGTGATTTCGACGCCGCCATTGGCGGTCTTGATGAGCCAGGCCCATCCGGAGCCGAAGCGCGTCGCGCCGGCGGCCGCGAACTTTTCCTTGAACGCGTCAAAGCTTCCAAAAGCCTTATCGATGGCCGCGGCCAGGTTGCCGGTGGGCGCGCCGCCGGCCTTGGGGGCCATGATGTTCCAGAACAACGAGTGGTTCCAGTGGCCGCCACCGTTGTTGCGAACCGCGGTACGGATGCCTTCCGGCACAATCGCGCAGCCGTTGGCCAGCAGTTCTTCCAGGCTCTTGCCGGCGAGTTCCGGGGCCGATTCCAGGGCCTTGTTCAAGTTGGTCACGTAAGCCTGATGATGCTTGCCGTGATGAATTTCCATCGTTGCCTTATCGATGTACGGTTCCAGCGCGTCGGGCGCGTAGGGCAGGGCGGGGAGTTCGAATGCCATAGTTTCCTTTATTAGATTCTCAGAAGTACGATCAGGATGCAGCCGATTCTGTTTCGTACGCTTGGGCCAATTGGAACATTTTGGCCTCTTCAAAGTGGTTGCACAGCAGTTGGGCGCCGACCGGAAGGCCTTCGCTGGCGGTTTTGCCGCAGGGAACCGACATGCAGGGCACGCCCGCAAGGTCGCCGGCGATCGAATAAATGTCGGCCAGGTACATGGCCAGCGGATCCGCCATCTTTTCGCCAAGTTTGAACGCCGGGAAGGGCGAAACCGGGGCAATCAGGGCGTCCACCTGCTGGAACGCCTTCGCAAAATCCTGCGTGATGAGATTGCGAACCTTCTGCGCCTTCAAATAATAGGCGTCGTAGTAACCGTGGCTCAACACATACGTGCCCAGCATGATGCGGCGCTTGCATTCTTCGCCGAAGAAGTCGCCTCGGGTGTCGCGGTACATCGAGGTCAGGCTAGTGGCGTCGGTGTTGCGCGCCGTGTAACGGACCCCGTCGTAACGCGCGAGGTTGGAACTGGCCTCGGCCGTGCAGATGATGTAGTAAGTCGCGAGCGCGTATTCGGTATGCGGTAGCGAAACGTCGACAATCTCGCAGCCCAGCTTTTTGTACACGTCCACGGCCTTCATGATCAGGTCGCCGGTTTCGCTCGACAGACCTTTGAAGTACTCAGCCGGAAGCCCGATCCTCATGCCTTTTACGGGCGCGTGCAGGTTCGCCGCGTAGTCGGCCACCGGCGCATGCGCGGAGGTGGAATCCATCGGGTCATGCCCGGCGATGGCTTGCAGTACGCTGGCGCAATCGGCGACATTCTTGCCAAAAGGACCGATGTGGTCGAGTGAGCTGGCGAAGGCGACCAGACCGTAGCGGGACACGCGGCCATACGTCGGAGTTACACCGACCACGCCGCAGAAGGACGCGGGCTGGCGAATGGAGCCGCCAGTGTCCGAACCCAGCGACACAACGGCCGTGCCTTGCGCGACCACCGCAGCGGAACCGCCGGAGGAGCCTCCCGGTACGCGGTCGATGGCGACCGGATTGCGTACGGGGCCGAACGCGGAATTCTCGTTGGAACCGCCCATCGCGAACTCGTCGCAGTTCGCTTTGCCGAGGATCACGCCGCCCGCGGCTTCGAGGCGCTGAATCGCCGTCGCGTCATACGGCGGGATGTAGTTTTCGAGCAGGCGCGAGGCGCACGTGGTGCGCAGCCCCTTGGTGACGATGACGTCTTTTACGGCAACGGGCACGCCGGCAAGCGGACCCGGATCCTCGCCAGCCGCCAGTTTGGCGTCCACTTGCGCGGCGGTGGCCAGCGCGCGATCGTTGGCGATCGTCAAATAGGCGTTGGTCTTCGGGTTCTCCGCCGTGGCGAAGCGAAGAGCTTCATTGGCGAGTTCCACGGCGCTGAATGTCTTGTTGCGAAGGCCGGACTGGACTTGCGCGATGGTGAGCGCGGCGACGTTCATCGTTCGATCACCCGCGGAATCTTAAAGTAGCCGGCGCCGGACACGGCGGCGTTGCGAAGGGCTTCTTTGTTCGGAATCGAAGGACGCTCCACATCGGCGCGCAGCGAACCAGTTTCGTCTTCGGACCCATACAGCACCTGGGCCATCGGTTCGACGCCCGTGGTATCCAGTTCGTTGAGCTTTTCCATGTACGTCACAACCGCGCCCAGTTCCTGGGCGAGCTTGTGGATTTCGGTATCCGTCAGCCGCAGATTTGCGAGATCGGCGACGTAACGGACGTCCTTTTCAGTAAAAATCACGCGCTTGCCTTCCGCTGTTGTTCTTCAAATGCGAGGGAGTCTTGCGATGATGATGACGACGCCGTTCCCGCGCGACGCCTGGACTGTTTGTACAGCAGGCGGAACACCGGGTCCTGGATATGATCGGCCTCGTCCGTCGACATGGGTTCGGGCTTGACGCCAAGCTCGAACGGCCGAACGGTCGAGGCGCTCTGCATACCGCGGCGCGGCGTCATCGGGCGCAGATCCAGTTCGGTCACCACGCCGGCGCCCAGCAGGTTCTCGAGGTTGCGCAGAATCTGTCCGCTCAAGGTGTTTAGCTGGCGTTGCCACACGGAGTCCTGGCATTCGATCACCAGCGTGGACCGCACCAGTTTTACGGCGCGCGTCTTCACGGCGATCTTCTTGCCGACAGCCGCGGGCCACGCGGAACGGGCCATGTCGCCGGGATCTACCAGGTCTTTCGGGAATTTAAGCTTGCCGATGATTCGGCCAGCGCGTTCCATCATCGTCGTGGGTAAGTCTTACGATGTTAACCCAATCGGCTTTTTAAGGTCCGCAAGGCCTTGATACCTTCGGCGGCGACCGCCGTGTCCGGGTCGTTCGAAAGCTGTTCGACCACCGGTAGCGAGTCCTTGCCTCCGCTCACCGCAAGCACCTGCGCAATGCCGATCTTTTCCTTACGGTTGGCCGTTGGCACGACGTTATAAATCGATTGCCGAATCGCCTGATCACGCGTGATTTCGACCAGGAAGGGCCGCGCCGTATCGCCATAAAAGCGCGAATCCAGTTGCTCGATCAGATAGCTGAGCGGGGTTCCGGAACCCAATTCGCGACGGCCCAGCAGAACCGCGGCGAACGCCTGCGACATCTTGGGGCCGGTCTTCTTTTCTTCGGCGAATGCTTTGTTGATGCGGTCGAGGTCGCTTGCCTGGCGCATGCGCCCAAACCCTTCGGCGGAAGCGGCGCGCAGGTTGTCGTCCTTGTCGTTGAAGTAGAGTTCGAAGACTGGCCGCGACGCGGGGTCCGCAATCATGCCAAGCGCGGTTACCGCCGTGCGGCGAACCTTGACATTGCGGCTGTTTTCTAACGCTTTTCGAATCTCCGCGACGGAACTTTTGTCGTTCAGCACGCCCGCGGTTTCGAGGGCCGCTATCTGTACCCGTTCGTCGCCTGACATAAGCAACGGCCGCACCATCGGCGCCGCCGCGATGTCGCGAATTTTCTGAATGGCGATCAGCGCCTCATACTGCGTCACCTTGTCGCCGGACTTGAGCGCGTCGCCCAACTGCGGCAGCGCGGCCTTGGCCCGCAGGATGCCCAGAGCGCGCGCGGCGTTGGCGCGAGCAAGATAGCTGCTGCCGCCGCTCGCCACCTGTCCGATGGCCTCAATCACGTCGGGCCGTACCTGCACCCACGCGTCCACAACCTGCGTGTTCGTGTCGGTAAACTTGCCCTTCACCGACGTACCGGCTTTGGAGATCGCGCCGCCCAGCCCGCTCTTCATATAGCCAGGCACATAGTGGTCGACGAGTGCGTCAGTAGCCTTGATTTGCGATTCCGGATCGTTCTGTTTGGCAGTGCGAATCCACTCTTCCACCGATTGCGCGTAGAGAACGGAAGAGAGAAGAAACAGGACTCTCAGCATGATGTCTTTACGGTAGCAAGACGCTACCCAACGAGCCCGAGAAATAGCGGCTCAGGACGGAGGCGATCGCGCCCTTCAGAGGCGTTTGCACGGATGGGAAAATTTCGAGGCCCGTCAGCCAGTACGCGGGGACGCGGTCGCGCAGCACGCGCCACAATACGGGTTCGACGATGGGCCATGCGGTAACGGCAAAGTCATCCAGCGCGATCGCCGCCGGATTCAGCGCCATCACCACGTTCACCAGGCCCAGGCCCAGCGATTCGGCCACCGATTCGATCGCGGCGCGAGCCCTCGGGTCGCCATCCACCGCCAACTGGGCGATGCCCTTGGAATCGATGGTCCGGTCGCTGCTGCCGTACTCGCGAAGCAGCGCGCGGTCGCTCGAATATTCTTCCCAGCAACCGCGATTGCCGCACTGGCAGCGGTAGCCGTCGGGATGCAGAACCGAGTGTCCGAACTCGCCGCCATGAGCCCTCGCGCCCCTTGCCAGCGCGCCGTTGACGATCAGTCCCGTGCCGAGGCCGACCTTCAGGGTGACGAACACAAAATCGTCCAGCGGAGGCTTGTCCGCGGGCCGGAACCAACGTTCCGCCAGCGCGCTGAGGTTCGAGTTGTTTTCCCAGAAAACCGACTGTTTGATGCCGGGACGAATGAGGTCGATGGCATCGACATCGCGCCAGTGCAGGTTGGTGGACGCGATGACGCGGCCCGTCGCCGGATCCATATTGCCGGGCACCGATACGCCGATTCCCAACACCGGCGCCGAGGCCGTCGCGGTCAACGAAAGGACGCATTGATGCACGGCCGTCAGGAACCGGTGGGGGTCGTCATCGAATGCGATTTCGGCTTGCACCGTAATTTCACCGTCGAGTCCCGCAAGCGCCGCTGTCGCCCCGGCCGTTGTGATCTCCACTCCGGCGGCCAGGCGCGACTGCGGGTTCAAGTACAGCGCGGTCGGCCTGCGCCCGAGCTTGCCCTGCGATTTGGTGCGTTCTTCATGAATGAGACCGGCGTCCATCAACCGGCCGGCGATGCCTGTGATGGCGGCCGGCGACAGCGCGCTACGTCGTGCGATTTCGTTCCGTGAGATCCCCGGTTCGGAATGCACGAGGCTGAGCACGACGCGTTCGTTCGCGGCTTTGAGATCGGATTTATCGAGACCTTGCATCAGATGACCAGCATGCAATCGCCGTAGGAAAAGAACCGGTAGCGGTTCTCGACGGCGTGGCGATATGCCTCCAAAGTGAGTTCTTTGCCGGCGATCGCTGCTACTAGCAAAAGCAGCGACGTGCCGGGCAGGTGAAAGTTGGTCAGCAACGCGTTCGCGCGCTGAAATTCGTAGCCGGGATAAATGAAAAGGTTGGTGGAACCCGAGCACGCATTGCCCGGTCCGCAGCGCGTTGCGGCGGTTTCGACGGTGCGCGTGGCAGTGGTTCCAGCGCAGATCACACGTTTGGCTTGGGCGATGACCTGGGCATTCTGCTGATCGATTGCGAACGTCTCATGGTGCAGTTGGACGTCGGCGACAACATCGGTTGGCAACGGCTGAAACGTTCCAAGACCGACGTGCAACGTCACCTGCGCGAGGTTCGCGCCACGGT
>JAFDVT010000313.1 GCA_018268875.1 Acidobacteriota bacterium | reverse complement strand
TCCTCGCGGCTGCAATCGGCGACGTCCTCGCCGAACACCACCATGCGCGGATCGCGAGCCATTTCCTCGTGCAGCGTCAGGTTGATCTCATCCACCATCGTGCGAGGCGCGCCCGTCAGCCTGGCCGGCGTATCGAAATCCTGCGAGGTCGGGTCGACGCGCTCGGAATACAAGTAACGCAGCGCGGAACCCGGCGGCGGAGGCACGGCCTTCAACACACGGTCCGTCGCATCCTGAATCTCGGCGTCGATTTCGCGGTTCATGCGCGACCACGTGGCCGGATGCAGCAACCCGTTCGCCATCAGAAAATCCGGGAACGTCGAAATTGGATCGCGCGCCGCCTCGGCTTTCCGTTCTGCCGCCGACTTATATAAGGCTTCGTCGTCCGAAAGCGAATGCGAGTAAGGCCGGATACAGTGCGCATGCACCAGCGCCGGACCCTTGCCCGACTTGATATGTTCCAGCGCCTTTTCCACCGCGCGGTAGGACCGTACGAAGTCCGTGCCGTCGGTCTCGATGCGCAGCAGGTTCGGGAACCCGGACAGGAGCTTTGAAATGCTGCCGCCGGCCGTCTGCTTCTCTACCGGAACCGAAATCGCATAGGCGTTGTCCTCGACCACCACCAGCACCGGCAGCTTTTCGAGGCACAGGACGTTCATGGTCTCCCAGAACTCGCCCTCGCTGGTGGCGCCGTCGCCGGTGCACACCACCGTGACTTCGTCGGAATTCGGATCCAGGTACCGTCCGCCGGCCGCGCAACCCATTGACTGGACAAACTGCGATCCCGTCGGTGAAGAACCTGTGACTATATGAAGATTGGGAGAACTCCAGTGGCTGGGCATCTGCCGGCCACCGGACGCCGGATCGTCGGCCGCGCCGACCGACCCCAGCAACATCTCATGCGGCGTAACTCCCAGGGTGAGGCACAACGCGCGATCCCGGTAATAGGGATATACCCAGTCCTTACCGGGGCGAATCTGAAGGCCTACAGCAACTTGGATTGCCTCGTGCCCCGCTCCGCTCACCTGGAAGAAGACGCGGTTCTGTCGTTTTAGAAGGATTTCCCGGTCGTCCACGCGGCGCGATGTCACCATCAGCCGCAGCGCATGACTCAGAAATTCGGGCGTTAAGCCCGCTAAGTCCATGAAATCAGTACTTAAACCATCAACCGAGTCCGAATGTAGCGGGCTCGGGGTAAGTGCTGCGTCGATGGCCATCAGTGGGAAGCTCCACGTTTTATTGTACGCCCGTGGCCTCCGGGACGCACTCCCTAATCTTGAGTGCCTACCCCCGGATGCAACCGCTTACCTTTCATTAACGCACTTTTCACAAAAACTTTCGAAAATAGTTCTTGCAATTCCAAATCTCATATCCTAAGATTGGAATTAAGCCGGGGAGGTCAACTCCCACCAAAGCGAGACTAACCTCATTAAGACCCCTGAAGCAACCCTCCCCGGCGCCCGTAAGGGTCTTAATACATAACAGGTTGCCTCGATCCTCTCAGTTCCCCGCAGTAAAATACCGTTTTTGAGATCGTGCCCGTTTCAGTAGCGATTCCAGTCGCGTTAGTTCTGCATCTAACACTTGTCTGCCTGAATCCGTAAGCGCATAGTACCTTCGCCGTGGATCGGTCCGCCCCGGATCTGGCGATGCCGCCTCCCGAACCAGTCCCCAACTCAGCAACTTCTCCAAATTGGCGTAGAACGTCCCCGGCCCGACCTGGAACCGCCCTTCGCTGATCTCGGACACCGCCTGCATGATCGCGTACCCGTGGCGATTCTCCTCTCCCAGGACAATCAGCACGTGCAGCATCACTGGCGTGATCGGCGCGGGTGTCAATAACAGCAAGTGGCCACGCATAAAATCGCTCCACTTATGATATATCACAATTCGATAGATCGGTTTTCGACTGACACCAAAACCGATTCTCCGCCGTCTAAGGCTTAGTCGTACGATTCAACCGTCTTTTCCACACATCTTGTGATACGATTCCCTATAATCGTCGATAGGACCCGTATCGCGCCCGATGGTGGTAAGAACGCCCGGGCAGTCGACAATGGCACGCACCGCACAGGACCGCAAGCTTCAGATTCTGCACTCGATCGTGAAGTCGTATATCGAGACTGGCGAACCCGTGGCTTCGCGCAGCATCTCCAAGGAACGGCTGGACCATCTCAGCGCGGCCTCCATCCGCAACGTCATGGCCGATCTGTCGGACGAAGGGTATCTCGACCAGCCACATACCTCCGCCGGCCGCGTGCCCACCGCCAAAGCTTTTGAAAGCTACGTGCTCAGCTTGGGTTCGCGACGCCCATCGTTTACCGATATGCAGCGCTTGCGGACGGACCTTGCGCAGGCGCCGACCTTGGAATCGTTCGTGGAACGGTCCTCGCAACTGCTCATGAACATGAGCCGCAGCGTGGGCATCGCCGCCGCCATCCCGGTGACGGAACAGACTCTGGACCATCTCGAACTGGTGCTGCTCGATCCGAACCGCATCCTGATGGTCGTCGTCACCCGCAATCGCATGATGCGCAACCGCGTGATCTTTGTGCGCGAGGCGGTTTCCCGCGAGGAACTGCAGTCCATCTGCAACTACATCAACCAGGAATTCGCTGGCTGGACGCTTCGTTCGATGCGCATCGAACTGCAGCGCCGTCTCGAAGAAGAACGCGCCCGTTACGACGAAATCCTCGGCAAATTAACCTTATTGTATAGAGAGGGTCTTTTGGACTTGGGATTTTCCGCCGAAGTCCATATGGAAGGCGCAAGTAACCTCATCGGCATCGACCTGGATCTTACCCGGGATCGCATGCGGGAGCTGTTCGTTGCGCTCGAAGAAAAGCAGCGCATGCTCGAACTGCTGGAACGGTTTTTGGAAGTTCCGGCGGGCGAGCTCGGATTGCAGTTCGGCCTGGGCCAAGTCCATCCCAGCATGTCCGGACTGGCGCTCATCGGGCTCAAAGTGATGCTACCCGGCGGAATGTCGGCCAAGATGGCCGTCCTCGGTCCAATGCGCATGAATTACGAACGCGTCATTTCCGCCGTCCATCAGGTGGGGGAAGCGGCGGAATCCTCGGGCCGCGAATAAAAACCGCGCGCTCCAATTTGGACCCCTTTGCTAACCTGAAATTGCGGGAATCAGCGTTTCCCGCCCGATTACTTCACAACGATAGTTATGGACACCCCGGAAGATAAGACACCAGCAGCAGCGGAAGGCGGCCTCGACCCGGTTGTCATGGAAAAAGAAAACAGCATCAGCAATCAAACCACTGAAATCGAACAGCTTCGCGCCGAACGCGACGAGCTGAAGGATCTGGTGCAGCGCAGCCGCGCCGAGTTCGACAACTACCGCCGCCGCGTAGATCGCGAAAAAGCGGAAATGGTGGACCACGGCGCCGCCGATGCCGTCCGTCAGATTTTGGCGGTCGTCGACGATTTTAATCGCGCCCTGCAGGTCGAAACCCAGGATAAAAATTATTCCAAAGGGATCGAACTGATTCACCAGCGTTTCGCCGACACCCTAAAGAAGCTCGGGCTTACGCCGATTGACACGGAAGGGAAGTTATTCGATCCGAACGTGCACTATGCGGTGGATATGGTCCCGACTGACGAGGCCGACGATCAAACCATCCTGGCGGAATACCAGAAGGGCTACTACCTGAAGGGCAAACTGTTGCGGCCGGCCATGGTGAAGGTCGCAGTAAAGAAATAAAAAAATGAGCGTGGCAAAGCGCGATTACTATGAAGTGCTTGGTGTCTTGCGGGATGCCGACGATCAAACCCTGAAAGTCGCTTACCGTAGGCTCGCGTTGCAGTACCACCCGGATCGCAATCCCGGCAATACGCAAGCGGAAGAACGGTTTAAAGAGGCGAACGAAGCCTATTCCGTCCTCAGCGACGGCCAACGGCGCGCTTCGTACGACCGGTTCGGCCACAGTGCCGTCAACGGTGCTGGCTCGGGGCCTTCCGGCTACGAAGCTCCTCCGGACCTCGAAGATCTGTTCAGCGCCTTCGGCCTGGGCGACCTGTTTGGCACCGGCGGCGGCGCCGGCAAACGCCGTACCCGCACCCAGCGTGGCGACGATGTTCGCTACGACCTCGAAATCAGCTTCGACGACTCGATGAAGGGCATGTCGGCGGACATTCTGGTCCCCCGCCTCGATTCCTGCGGCCGTTGCAAAGGCCAGGGCGCGGAGCCCGAAGACGGGTTAACCACCTGTCCCATCTGCAAAGGCAAAGGCGAAGTCGTATTTCAGCAGAGCTTTCTTTCGGTTCGCCGCACGTGTACCCAGTGCGGAGGCCGCGGCCAGATCATTCGCCGGCCCTGCAAGGATTGCAAGGGCGAAGGCTACACGCGGTCCGAACGCAAGCTCAAGATCAACATCCCGGCGGGCGTCGACAACGGCACTCGTCTCCGGTTGCAGAACGAAGGTCAACCGGGAGCCAACGGCGGACCCCCGGGCGACCTGTATGTGGTGTTGAAGGTCAAAGAGCACCCGATTTTCGAGCGCCAGGAAAACGACCTGCACTGCAAGGTCCCGATCAACATCGCGCAGGCGGCGTTGGGAACTTCGGTCGAGTTGCTGACGTTTGACGGTTTGCAGGGTCTTAAGATTCCGGAAGGTACGCAGAACAACGCGATCCTACGGCTGAAAGGGCTGGGAGTTCCGTTCCTCAACGCGGGCGGCCGCGGCGATCTTTACGTGCATATCGAAGTGAAGGTGCCGGCCAAGCTCACGCGCGAGCAGCGGCGTCTGTTCGAACAGCTTCGCGATACGCTTCCGGCGGAAAATGCGCCCGAGAACAAGGGTCTGTTCGACAAGGTTCGCGACATTTTCAACTAACGAACAAAAACAGAAAAAGCGCCCTCGAGTGGGGCGCTTTTTCTTTTTAAGTGATTACGAAATCACGCTACGCAGCAACGCCTTCTTCCCGCGACGGCGTCTTCTCGCACGGACCTGCCGGCTTCGCGAGCGGAACTTGCCCTCGTCCTTCGACGAGAGGCTCCCGTACTTCATGGACCGGATCCGCTCGCTTCGCCTCGGCATAAACTACGAATTCAGCTTCCAACCCTTGCGGTACTTCGGCTGGATCAGCGAATTGGCTTCCTTGTTGTTCGTGATCTTCATGTTGGCGCTGTCCCACTCGATCCGGCCTTCATAGCGCAGAGCGATCACGCCCAACAAGATCCATTCGGTGAACGGCGCCGCGATGCTGAAGTTCGAACATGCCGGGTCGCCGCCCTTGGCCGCGCGAATCCAGTCCCGGTAATGGCCCGGCGAACGCGTCAGGAACGCTGGCGGCATCTTGAAGTCCGTCATCTTCGATTCCGGTAGTAGACGAGTCCCCTCGCCGTACGTACCCGTCGTAAGAGCGCCCCTCGAACCCAGGAACAGAGAACCGTTGGCATCGGCCGGCACCTTCGGAGGCTGCTGGCCGGGCCGCAATTCGCGCGGAAGATCGCCCAGTTTCTCGGATTCCGCAATGCCACCCGGGCGCGGGGTCGGAGGTCCGCCCATGCCGTCGTACCAGAAAATCTTCACCGCCGGCATGTTGGCGCGAGCCGGGAAGTCGAACCGGATCACCGACTTCTTGGGGAATTGGAAGGAACTCTTGCCCTCCTGCCGGATTGCTTCTACCGCGGTAGGAGCACCGAGCATCAACGCCATGTTCGGGGCGCCCAGGATGTGGCAGGCCATGTCGCCCAGCGCGCCGCAGCCGAAATCGAAGAATCCACGCCAGTTGAACGGTGCGTACGCCGAACTGTAGGGACGCTCGGCCGCCACGCCGAGCCAGGTGTCCCATTCCATCGTGGAAGGAACGGGTTCCGCGGCGGGAATCGTTTCGAGGCCCTGCGGCCAGATCGGACGGTTGGTCCAGGCGTGAACCTCGGTGACATCGCCGATCTCACCGGACCACACGATTTCCGCGCACTGCCGCGTACCCTCGTTCGAATAGCCCTGGTTGCCCATCTGGGTCGCAACTTTGTACTTGGCTGCCGCATCCCGTAATTGACGGGCTTCCCAAATGGTGCGC
>JAFDVT010000312.1 GCA_018268875.1 Acidobacteriota bacterium | reverse complement strand
GTTCCCGCCGCGCCGGGGCATCCCGCCGCCTTGCGGATAGCCACCACCGCCACCCATGCCACCGCCGCGCCGGTCAAACACGTTGGGAGCCAGAAGCGCGCTCAGGACGATGTCGCTCCGTTCGGGCGACCGCACGACGCCCTGGTCGTCCCGCTCGAACTCGGTCATGTCGTCGGTGAGGATCACGATCGCCTTGCGAGCCTCGCGACGGGCATTGTTGCGGACGTATTCCACCGCCGTGTACAGGCTGCGCGTAATGTCGGTGCCACCGTTGAAATCTTCCTCGTGCACCACGCGTTCGAGGCCGTTGACGCCGGAACCGTCTCTGTGGGACTTGAATGGCATGCGAATGCGGGCCATCCGGTCAAACACCATGATGCCGACGCGATCCTGCGGGCCGAGCGCGCGAAACGCCTCATGCGCCGCGTTGGCCATCCGCTGCACGTGCGGCTGCATGCTGCCGCTCACATCGAGCAGAAACAGTACGTCGAGCGGCATATCCTCGCTGGCGAAGTTACGAATTTCGCGAATCTTGCCGTGCTCACGCAACACGAAGTCTTCGGCGCGCAGACCGGTGATCGCCCGGTTGGAACTGTCCACCACCTGGGCGTCCACGCGCACCAGCGAGACGTCGCTCCGGAAAATGACGTCGCTACCGGCGTTCGCACCGGTCTCCTGCGCGAATCCCGCCGCGGCAGCCAGGCAAATCATGGGCAGAAACACCGTAAAGCGTTGCATGATCGATGTTAGGGATGCGCGTGGGAGCACAACCGTTTCGTATCTCTCAACGTTTTGCATTCTTTACTCGTCTTTGACCTTAATAACACCCCTCGCCCATGCCAGTTGCTACCAGGTTCGTTGCCGCCACTCCGCTGTTGTTCTGCTTCGCAGCCACAAGCCTCTGCGCCCAGCCGCCACTGTCGCAGCCCCCGCCGCCGCAGCCGGGCAGGATCCGCGGGACTGTCCTGAGCGACCTCACCGGCAGTCCGCTCCGGCGCGCCCGCGTCACCTTACTGCCCCGCGCCACCGGGCTCGACAGCACCACCGTCGAAACCGACGATAACGGCGCCTTTGATATCCCCGCTGTCACCGCCGGACCCTATGGACTGCAGGCGACACGCGACGGCTACCTCGCCAACAACGCCCCGCGAACCTCGCGACTTCGCCTGCCCCGCGTCATTCGCGTGATGCCCGGCGACGACCTCAAGGACGTCACGTTCCGCCTGCAACCTTGGGCCGTCATCGACGGCACCGTCCGTTTCTTCGACGATCGCGACCCGGCCATGGGAGTTCCGGTCTACGCCTATCGCAAGGTGTACCAGCGAGGTCAGAAATCCTACGCCGCCGTCGGCCGCACCCGCACCGACGACCGGGGCTATTATCGCCTCCCCGGCCTGCCGCCCGGCGCCTATCTCATCGCCGCGGTGTACAACAAGCCCGTCGATCGCGACCGGCCCGACGAATCTCCCGATCCGCGGAAGTTCCCCGATCGTGAGCGCAGCTACGGCAGCGTCTTCTATCCCAACGGCGACCGCATTTCCGACGCCGTCCCGGTTCAGGTCGCCATCGGACAGGAACTCCGCGGTTATGACATGTATCTTCGCCAGACGTTCTCCGTCCGAATCCGCGGTAAGCTTACCGACGACTGCCTCGGCAGGACCGCCGAAGGCGCGCCGGTCGAGGTCGTACAAGTAGACGACGACGGCGCCACCCTGCCGGTGAACGCCGACATCCAGCAGCTTTCGAACGGGCAGTTCGCCGTGCGAGGCCTGTCCGCCGGTACGTATGAGTTCCGCTCGGTTGTCGCCCCTGGCGAGCCGGCCTTTTGCCCGGGACGCTCCGAACGCGAGGCAGTGACGGTCGGCGACCAGCCGATCGACAACCTGGAACTGCATCTGACGCCCGACCGTACCACCGTCTTCGACATCCGCCGCGACGGCAAGCCCGTGACCGAAAACCTCGACATCCGCCTGGAGCCGAAGTCGATCGACGCCAGCATCGTCCCCCTCCAGCAACCGCAAGATCCGTCGCGCCGGAGCCGCGTTTCGGCCAGCCTCCGCGCCAACGAAGAGTACAGTATTTTCGTCTCGGCGATGCTTTCCGAGGACGATTACCAGGCCGCGCCCTACAAGGTCGCCGCGGGAGGAGCGACGGCGATCAACCTGCGTTCCGATGGGGCTCGCGTCGCTGGACGTGTGCTCGATTCCGACGGCAAGCCGATCCCCGGGGCGGTGATTACATTCGTTCCCGGCAACATGGTCCCGCAACTGGTTCGCGAGGCGTATACCGATCAATACGGGAATTATGAAGTGGCCGGCCTCGCGCCCGGTGACTACAACGCCATACCGTGGCTGGACGCCCCGCCTTGCGACATCCTGAATCCCAACGCCCGCATCGAATGCGCGCGCCAGGGCCGTTCGGTAAACGTCAAGGCGAACGAGAAGTCGCCCCTGGACCTCACGCTGCCGGGTTCGTAACCTGAAGCTATGGCGGTACTGAAGGCACACGAAGGCGAAGCGCTGGAGCGGGCGCGGGAACGTCTTCGCAACCCCGCCCCGGGCAGCAAGATCGCCGCCGCGCGGGACTTCGGCATCGACCTCACGCTGTTGATGGGCACATTGAAGCTGAGTCCGGCGGAACGCGCGACGCGCATGTTAGCCGCCTGCAACGATGCGGCCAAGGTTCGCGGCGCGGCCTCAAAATCGATGCAAAGCCCACGGCAGCGCCACTCAGTATAATTTGAAGGACGTGCAAACATTCCCCGCCCTCTTCTGCCTGTTCGCGGCGGCTACCACTATTACGCAGGCGGCGGAATCCTTCAAACCCCACACGATCGCCACAGGACTTCGCGGCGGCTATCAAGTGGTCGCCACCGACGTCAACGGCGACGGGCGCACGGACCTGATCGCCTTGGCCTCCGGGATGCCAGACCTCGTCTGGTTCGAGGCCCCCAACTGGGAACAGCGAACCCTCGCCCGCAACCTGCCGCGCATGATCAACCTCGCCGCGGCCGACGTCGACGGCGACCGGATTCCCGAAATCCTCATTGCCTACGAATTCGCGAACGAGGCCGCCAAGTCGGTCGGCATCGTCGCGCTGCTGACTCACGCTGGCGACCCCCGAAAGCCCTGGAAAGTTCGCGAAATCGACCGTCTCACGACCTCGCACCGCCTGCGCGTGGCGAGCCTCAACGGCGAAACTGTCTTCATTAACGCCCCGCTCACCGGCGCCAACGCCAAAGCGCCCGACTATCGCGATCATGTCCCGCTGGTGCTCTATCGTCCCGGGGTCTGGAAGCGCGAACTCATCGGCGCCGCCGACGAAGGCGTGGTCCATGGCTTGTGGGTTGGAAAATGGAAGAAGTCGGACGCCTCCGACAGCATCCTGACGGCGAGTTTCCAAGGCATCTTTCGCTACAGTTGGGTAAAGGGCCGCTGGAAGCGCGTCCGGCTTACCTCCGGCGACCCCGCGCCCTGGCCCAAATCCGGATCCAGCGAGGTCAGCCCGGGCGAACGCTCCGGCAAGGACCCCTGGTTCGCGTCGCTGGAACCGTGGCACGGCAATCAGGTGGTGATCTATGACCGGGGAAAGCGGAACGTCATCGACACGCAACTCGTAGATGGACATGTCCTGCTCACCGCGGACATGAACGGCGACGGCAAAAGTGAGGTACTGGCCGGCTATCGCGGTAACGGAAGATCCGTCTATCTGTATTACCGGTCGGGCAAGAACAAATGGACGCGCGACATCATCGACAACGGAGGCATTGCGGCGGCCGGATGCGCCATCGCGGACCTGAACAGCGACGGCAGGCCGGACATCGCCTGCATTGGGTCCGCCACGGCGAACCTCAAATGGTATGAAAATCTCGGTCGTCATCCCAACGCTCGCGGCCGATGAAGCGCTGGCCCAGTGCCTCGAAAGCCTGTCGGCGCAAACGTTTTCCGGTGAATTTGAAGTCCTGGTGGTCGACAACAGCGGCGGCGGCAAGGCCACCGCGCCGCCCGATGTCCGCGTCCTGCACAACACCGTCAATACTGGTTACGGCGGAGGCGTCAACCGCGGCATCGCGGAATCTACCGGCGATTGGATCCTCGCTCTGAACGACGACACGGTGCTCCATCGGGATTGCCTCGCCGAACTGTACGC
The DNA here is from genome assembly GCA_018268875.1 of Acidobacteriota bacterium. GTDB lineage: Bacteria > Acidobacteriota > Terriglobia > Bryobacterales > Bryobacteraceae > F-183. Next base: position 405 of record JAFDVT010000312.1, on the reverse strand, counting down.
CGCCGCTACCAAGCGCCGCGACATCGGCATGTGCGCCCCGCAAATCCGCCAGCAGCAGACCAACCTGATTGACTCGGCGGGAGGCCTTCTCATCGCGCGCGACGGTACGTCGAAGCAACGCGGCCAGGGTCAGCCCGCTGATGCCTTTCTCCGCGATCTCGAGGTGCTGTTCCCTTCGGGATGCGCCGCGCTGTACCGCCGCGACATGCTCGAAGAGATCGGCCTGTTCGAGGAACCGTATTTTCTGTATTGCGAAGACACCGACCTCGGCCTCCGCGCGCGATGGAAGGCCTGGGAGTGCGTGTACGCGTCGAAAGCCATCGTCGAACATCGCTATTCGCATTCCTCCGGCGGCGCCGCCTCGGCGTTGAAGGCGTACTATGTGGAGAGGAACCGGTTGCGCAC
>JAFDVT010000311.1 GCA_018268875.1 Acidobacteriota bacterium | reverse complement strand
CTGTACCCGTCGTTTTACCTGATGCTCGCCGCCACGTTCGTCTACTGCGCCTGGGCCGGCCGCCCGCTGGCCTGGAACCAGATTCTGGGCGAACTCACGCTCACGCAGAACTACGTCGGCGAAATCTGGGGTCACACCTGGTCGCTCGCCGTGGAAGAACATTTCTACCTTCTGCTCCCCTTGTTGCTGACACTGCTCATCCGTTACCACGGCTTTGCGTGGATTCCCTGGATCTTTGCGGCGCTGGCCTCGACCTGCCTCGCCCTGCGCATCCACGCAGCCTTGTCGCAACCGTTTGATCATCATCTGCACTTCCAGCCTTCGCACCTCCGGTTTGACGCGCTGTTCACCGGCGTGTTCCTGTCGTACCTGCATAACTTCCACGCCGAAGGCTTGCGGCGGTTCATGGAAGGACCCTGGCGTATGCCGGTCGCCGTGCTCGGTGTCGCCGCCTGGACCGTTCCCGCCCTGCTGCTCGAATACTCCGATGCTCGCGTCTACACCATCGGCTTTTCGGCCGTCAGTTTCGGCTGCGGGATGCTGCTGCTGTGCGGCATCTATCCGGAAAAAGGCCGCAAGCCCGTGCCCCCCGGCATCGTGGCCAAAATGATCGCACGCATGGGCAAGTATTCGTACACGATCTACCTTTGGCACGTCCCGCTGGCCATGCTGTTCATGTGGTTGGCGGGCAGCTTTCCGCAGGTCAACCCGTTCCTGCTGCACGCCGTGTACTTCATGGCTTGCATCGTCACCGGAGTGGTTACGGCGCGCGCGCTGGAAATCCCCGTGCTCCGCCTGCGCGACCGCTACTATCCTTAAACAGTGAGCATCGTTGCCATCATCGACGACTTGTTTTTTCTCGTCCAGGTGCAGGACATGGCCAAACGTGCGGGAGTTCCGTTACGTTCGGCGAACACCGTCGAAGGCGCGTTGTCGCAACCGGCAACGCTCGCCATCGTCGATCTGAACGCACGCCAGTCTCCCGTGCAACCCATCATCGCGGCGCTGCAAACAGTGGGCATCCCGACGGTCGCCTTTGTCGCCCACGTCCAGGCGGATCTCAAGCAGCAAGCCCTCGATGCCGGCGTCGACCGTGTCATTGCGCGGTCGGCCTTTGCCCGCGTGATGCCGGAACTCATTGCACAGGCACGCCATAATAAAGACGGATGCGAAACCGTTACTGGATCGCCACCGGCCTCCTGATCCTGGCCTGCCTGATCGCCTTCCTGGTGTGGATCGGGTCGTTCAGCTTTGGCCCGCTCGCGCCTGCCACGGCCGGTCAAACCGTGCTGTATTGGGCCGTATCCACGCTGATTTACATCCTCACCGTCACGCTCGGCTTCATGCTGCTGCGGACGGCCGTCAAACTGTATTGGGAACGCCGCTCGAATCGCGAAGGCTCGCGCATCCGGACGAAGCTTGTGGTCGGCGCGCTCGCGCTCAGCCTCGTCCCAGGCGTCTTTCTGGTGCTGTTCAGCTACAGTCTGATGAACCTCAATCTGCGCCGCTGGTTCTCGCGTCCGGCCGAAAACATTGAGTTCACCCTGATCGACGCCAGCAGCGACATCGAACGCCAGCATCGCGCCAAGCTCTTTGCGCAGGTCAACTGGCTTGCCTCGATGCCTCGCACGCGGGAAACCGTGGAGGCCAACTGGCCCCAAGGCAGCAGCGCTCCCCGAACTCTTTTCACGGCGATCTGCAAGGACAACTACATCGGCCAACTGACGCTCGACGTCGAAGGCCGTCCGCCGCTTGGTTTGTGCGGTTCGCAAACCTACTCGGTGGACGAAAAGCGTTACGAGGTGAAAGCGCCAGTTCCCGGCGCCTCGCCCAAAGCCACGCTGCGCCTGGCCGCCGAACTCCCGCCGATGCTCGAGGAAAAGCAGACCGACATCGAACATCACGTCCGCGAGTACGACATGATCCGCGCCGAGCGTGACCGTTTGAACAGCCTGTACATCCAGTACATGGCGTTGATCACGCTGTTCATTCTGTTCATCGCCACCTGGGTCGCGCTGGTGCTCGAGCGTCAGTTAAGCATCCCGATTTCCGCGTTGCTCACTGCGATTTCGGAAGTTCGCAAAGGCAACCTCGGGTATCGCATCCACACCCGCGCCGCCGACGAACTCGCAACCCTGGTACGCGGCTTCAACGAGATGATGCAGGAACTCGAAGCCAACGCGCGCGAACTCGAACGCCGCCGCCGCATCACCGAAGCGATTCTCGAAAGCATTCCGTCCGCTGTGTTGCTGGTCGATTCCGACGGCCGCCTGCAGCGCGCCAACCACGCCGTCGCCACGCTATTTCCGGATTCGCCGCGCGCCAATCGCCTGGAAGACCTGCTCAGCCGGGACGACACCGCCGAACTGAAATACCTCATGAAGCGTGCCCGCCGCGTCGGTTCGGCATCGAGCCAACTGGAGTACAAAACCAGGAACCAGGTGCAACATCTGGCGGTAACCGTCGCCGCGCTGGAAGAAAAGCTGAACTCCGGATTTGTGATCGTGCTCGAAGACACCAGCGAGTTGCTACGCGCACAAAAAGCCGCCGCCTGGCATGAAGTGGCCCGCCGCATCGCGCACGAACTCAAGAACCCGCTCACTCCCATCTCGCTCTGCGCGGACCGCATCCAGCGCCAGATCGACAAAGGAACGCTCAATCAGGACGCCCTCCGCATTCTTCGCGAATGTTCCGTCATCATCGCGCGCGAAGTGCAGTCCGTAAAGAGCCTGGCCGACGAGTTCGCCCAGTTCGCGCGATTCCCGGCCGCCCAGATGTCCCCCTGCGACCTGAACGATATCGTGCGCAACGGCCTCACGGTTTTCGAAGGACGCCTTTCCGGCATCGACCAGCGCATCGACCTCGCCGCCGCGCTCCCGCAGGTCAACGTCGACCCCGAACAGATCAAGCGCGTCGTCGTGAATCTGGTGGACAACGCCGCTGAAGCCATGCAGGATTCGCTGGTCAAACAGCTCTGGGTATCCACCCGCGTGACCCCGCAGGATACCGTGGAGTTTGTGGTCGCCGACACCGGCCACGGCGTTTCGCCCGAGGATCGCGAACGCCTCTTTTTGCCCAATTTTTCCACAAAAAACCGAGGAACCGGCCTTGGACTTGCTATCGTGAACCACATCCTGTCCGAACACCACACCACCATTCGAATCGAAGACAACCGGCCTCTGGGCACGCGTTTCATCGCGGAGTTCCCCGTTCACGTCACGCCGGAAAAACAGGAATCCGTGGTGGCCGCCGTATGAAGAATCCGCGCGTATTGATCGTCGACGACGAACCCGGCATCCGCCAGTCGCTGCGAGGCGTGCTCGAAGACGAGGGCTATGCCTGCGCCGCGGTCGAGACCGGCGAGGAAGCGCTCGACGAGGTCGGCCGCAACCCGTACGAGGTCGTCTTGCTCGACGTTTGGCTCAGCGGTATGGACGGCCTCGAAACGCTGCAGCGCATTGAGGAACTGCCTCCGGACGATCGCCCCGAAGTCATCATCATTTCCGGGCACGGCAACATCGAAACAGCGGTACGCGCCACCAAACTCGGAGCCTTCGACTTCCTCGAAAAGCCGCTGACGATCGAGAAGGTTCTGGTGGTGGTCAAGAACGCGGTGGAACATCGCCGCCTGCGCGCGGAACTCGATCGTCTTCGCGCCAGCCAAGCGGAGCGGCCGTTCATCATCGGCGAAAGCGTACCGATCAAAGCTCTGCGCAAGCAACTGGCGTTGATGGCGGGCACCAACG
>JAFDVT010000310.1 GCA_018268875.1 Acidobacteriota bacterium | reverse complement strand
GCCATCCGAATCACCGCCGGCGGCGAGGATGAGCCGTTGGAGCCAGCCTGATTAATGGATGCGGAACTCGCCGCGGTACGCGGTTAGCGACAGCGCAGGACCACCGCCGTTGACGCTGGCGCGAGTGACCTTGCCGTCGGTGCTGGACCCAGCGGGCAGCGTCACCGGAAATGACGACTGCAGGACTCCCTTGCGGCCGACATCGGAACGAATGTCGAACTTGGCGTCGCGCGGCATGCTGATGTCGTAGGAGCCGCGATACGTTTCAAGCGTCGCGGGGCCGGTATAACGGGCGAATTCCACACGAGCCTCGCTCTTATAAGTCTTCACCTGCAGTTCGCCGGCGTGATGGCGAACATCGATCGAACCTTTATAAGTTTCCAGATCAAGCCTGGCGGCAACGCCGTCGATTTCGATGTCGCTCTTGTAGTCCTTGACGCGCAGTTCCGCGGTGCGGGGCATTCGGATGGTGTAGCGAACGATCGGCAGACTGACGTTGTCAAAGCGATGTTTGGGATAGCGCGTGCGGATGTCGACGGCGTTGCCGCTGGGACGGAACTCGATCTCCGTCGCATCCACCAACTCCTGGTCCTGGGGCGAGGTTCCGTCGGCCTCAATGTGAACCTGCACGTCGACGGTCGACTGATCCCAGGTGGAAATCCGAATCGAACCCTTGTAGTTGTCGAGCGTCACGCGTCCGCCTGCGCCCAGCGGCGCGGACTGTTGAAAGTCCTTGGCAAATCCGATAGCGGCGAACGCGAGGAGCGGGGCAAGGAGGCGGATGGACTTCATATGATGGCTCTACGCAAGACATACCGGCCGAGTTCCCGAAGGTTACCGCCGAAGTTCGCTAATACGACCGGCGCGAATCGCCGAATCCGATGTACTGCACCTCTTCCTGGAGTTCGAACCCGAAGCGTTCGACCACGCGGCGTTTGAGTTCGTCGACCATCTGGCAGACCTCGGCCGCCGTGCCGGTCCCGGTGTTGTAGATCAGGTTGGCGTGATAGTCGGCGTTGCGGATTCCGCCGATGGCAAAGCCCTTGGCGCCGACGGCTTCCAGGAAATGTGCGGAAGGAACCTTGCCCTCGCGTACCTTCGACGGCGGCACATGGGCTTGTACTGCGGGCGGCAACTGATCAAACAACAGGTTCTTGAAGATGCTTCCGGCGCACTTCATCGTGGGCGGGTACTTCTCGTCGCGAATCGCTTGAATCTCGGTGGCCTTGCGGCGCAGGTCCACGGCATCGGCGGGTTGCAGAGCCAGGCGTGTGGAAAGAATGGTCCAGTTCTTATGGCGCTTGAAGACGCTTTCGCGATAACGAAATTCGCAATCGGCGTTGGCAAACGAACGCACGCCGCTGCCATCGTGGAATCGAACCTCGGTGACCCATTCGTGGATGGAATGGCCGTAGGCGCCAGCGTTGCCGTACACAGCCGCGCCTACCAAACCGGGGATACGCGTCATCGTGTGGATGCCGCCGAGCCCCGCGTCGATCGAAGCATCGACCAGAGCCTGTAAGGTCGCGCCGGCGCCTGCGGTGATGACGTTGTCTGCCACGTGGATCGTGTCGCCCACGAAGCGCAGGATGACGCCGCGGAAGCCTTCGTCGGACACGATGAGGTTCGAACCTCCGCCGATGACTTCGACTGGTACGCGAGCGTCGTGGATCTGCCGCCAGGCCTCGCCGAAAGCGGCTTCGTCGGACGTTTCAACCAGCAGGTCGGCGGGCCCTCCAAGCCCGAAGCGCGTGTAGACGGCGAGCGGAACGTTTTCCAGAACGATGAGGTTGGGGATGGATCGGAGGCGGGCAGAAAGCGGCACTAGTTTTCATTGTAGGAGGCGCGTGCAAATCTCACTGCTGACACGACGTGTCATGCGTGACACAGCGAGGCGGCGATCGAGTGTGTTTTTGCCCTGTTTTGCGTTGGCAAATCGCGTGCAATGGAGTTAGACATGTTGGTTGCTATTCTGTTGTTTAGTCTGGGCGCTCTGGTGGCAACGGCGATTGCTGGAGGCATGTTGAACCTCCTGTTTGTCACCGTGTTCCGCACCCGCGTCTAACCGCGATTGATGGAATTTCGCCTTACACTCGCCTTGCTGACGCTGTCGATGCTGGCCATGGCCTCCGATACCGAAGACGCGGTGCGGCGGTTCCTTGGCAAGCTTCCCAAAACTCCGGTGACCGTGGTCTGGCGTAACCTTTCCACCATGCCCGGCGACGAGGCCGGACGCATCAAACGCCTGATCGAGACCAGTTCCAATGGCGAGGCTGGTCCGGAACTGCGAGTCACACTTTCTGAAAATCCTAAGTCGTACCTGCTGATCGGGCAAGGGGCGGAAGGCAAAATCTGGATGGAGGCGTGGACCAAGCCTCCCGTCAAGATCGAGAAGCCGCCACACCAATTGTCGCGAACCGTGTTGTGGGCGCAGCCATCGCCGATCCTGGACGCGTTGGTGCAAGGGAGCCGGGTGCTGGTGTTGGAGCCCATGCGGGTGTCCAGCAGCGAAGGCAAGTCCGTGGGACTGTCGTTGCCTCGCCCGATGCCTCGCGACCCGAGAGGGAGAATTTTCGACGGGGGCGCCGAAGGGATACGGATACTTTTACCCGGTGTCCGTTGCGTGGGGCCGCTGCAGAAGCTTGCCTGTAGCACGGCGCGCGACCCCTGGATCGTAGCCGCGCGGAATTACTTTGAAGGGCCGCGAGGACGCTACTACACAACCGCGGAGTTGGACGGTGCCATTCTGCAAGCCGAGACCGACGGACGCACGCGCGTGTACGGCGCCAATTCCAGCGACACGGTTCTGCGTGTGATTGAAGGCTGGGGCAGCGAAATTGCAACCGTTGATAGCGAATGCGGCGTTCATGTCCTGGCCAGTCTCGATTCCGATCAATTGCAGGCGTTCCGGTATGCGGCGGGTCAGGTTTATCCGACCACCGCGCCGTTGACTTTGGAAGGCCCTGTTACCGCCATCTGGCCGTCGTCGGATCGCGGCCAGGCAACCGTAATCGTTCACAACCTCAACACGGGAAATTATGAAGCGTCGCGCGTTTCTATCCACTGTTCTGGCAACTAGCGTCATCGCTCGACCGCGCTATGGCGGCACGCTGCGCGTGTACCCGGCGCTGCCCATGGTGGAACGCGAACCGTTGAGCCGCGTGGCATCCGCGATCGTTCCGGACGGCGACCGGCGAATCTGGCGCATCGCGCTTCGGCCCTACATTCTGCAGCACGACAACACACCGTTGAACGCGACGGTGGCGGCGGACGCGATCAAGGCTCTGCAGCCGGCATGGAGCATCACGCAGCATAACTCATGGAGCCTTTCCGTTGCGCCGGACAAGCCTGTGGCGAACCTTTTGGAGGTTGCCGATCCGCAATTTCCATGCGGTCCGTTCGAGCGCGTGGAAGGTGCAAAGCCATTGCTGCGCGCGTTTGACCTGTATTGGGATCGCCGCCCGTTTATCGACGCGATGGAATTGGCGGCAAGCGCGCAGGATTCGGACGTCGCCGAGTTGGCGCTGGCCGGAGCGAGGCGTCCACGCAGCGACACGCATCGTTTTTGGACCACGGCGGCGATGGAAACGGTATCGGTGCACGTCGCGGGCGCGAGCCCCGCAGTTCGCGAGGCGCTGTCGTTGGCGCTGGACCGGCAGTCCATTGTGAAGGTCTTGTTCGGCGGCCGTGGCGAGGCGGCGGGAGGCCTCGTGCCGCAGGCGGAAAGCGGTTACGCGTTCCTGTTTCCCGTGCAGCAGGACTTGATCAAAGCAAGGTCGTTGCTGGCGACGTCGCGTCCTACTTCAGGCGCCGTGACGCTGGGCTACCCGGCGAATGATGCTCTATTGCGGCAACTGGCGGATCGCATTGCGGTGAACGCCCGCGACGCCGGCCTTGTGTTGCAGGTGAAGGCGGGAAACAGTCCGCAATGGAATATGCAACGGGAATCGAACGAACCGTTCGCCTCGTTTGAAGCCGAGCGCGCGGCGATGGACGAGCGCCGCCTTGTGCCGGTCGTGCATGTCCCACGGCTGTACGCGATCCATTCCCGGGTGCGAGGTTGGGAGCAGGCGCACGACGGACGTTCGCTCGATCTGCATCCGGAAAGCATCTGGTTGGATTCGTGAGCTTCCGTTGGAAAGTTCTGTTTGCGATCACGCTGACCGTGGCGGCCAGCGTGTGGCTGGTTGCCTGGCTGGTGACCGCTACGATCACCAAGACATTTGAAGATCGCGACAAGCGCCGCGCGGCCACCGTGGTAGCGCAGTTCCGCAAGGATTTCGAACGGCGCGGAGAGGAACTGACGCAACGCGTAAAGGCGATCGCGGCGTCGCCCACGGTGACCTCGATGGTCGGGCAAACGGATTTTTCGCCGTTCGTCAACGAAGCGGAACAGTTAGCCGCCGAGCAACGGCTGAACTTTTTGGAGATCCTGGCGCCCGACACGGCGATCATCACATCGGCGCATTGGCCGGCGAGGTTCGGGTACAAACAGGCGTGGATCGAAAAGCGCGCGTGGCCCCAGGCGGGTCCATTCCTGCGCATGGAAGAGCTTGCCGATGGCCCGGCATTGGGCTTGTTCGCGGTACGCAAGGCCGTGGCAGGCGATCCGCCGTCGTTCGTGTGGGTGGCCGGCGGATTCCGTCTGAACGACGCGTTCTTGAACTCCATTGCGGAGGACGGCATCCAGGCCTCTTGGAGCCGCAATCAGATTCCCGAAGACGCGATCGTCACCGGCATCCCGCTGCGCGACGTCGACGGGCACACGCTGGCTACGATCTACGTCGGCCAATCCCAACGCGAGTTGCAAGAGATTCGAGGGACGATCCGGCAGACGGCGTGGTCCGTGGGTGCGGCCGGTGTATTGCTGGGGGCGCTGCTGAGCTTGTGGGTTTCGGCGCGCGTCACCAAGCCGCTTGAAAAGCTGGCGGCAAGCGTTCGAGGCATCGCGCAGGGCAACTGGAACAGCCGCGCGGAAGTTCGTTCGCGGGATGAAGTCGGCCGACTCGCGCGGGACTTCAATTTGATGACTGAACAGTTGCTCGATCAGAAGCAGCGCATGTTGCAGGCCGAGCGTGTCGCCGCGTGGCGAGAACTGGCGCGGCGCTTGGCGCACGAACTCAAAAATCCTCTATTTCCCCTGCAAATCACGATCGAAAATCTGCGACGCGTCCGCGAAACGAAGCCTGAGCAGTTCGAAGAAGTGTTCGAGGAATGCACCACGACGCTGCTTGCCGAACTGGACCAACTGAAGCAGATTGTGGGGCGCTTTTCCGATTTTGCCAAGATGCCGGCGCCGCATTTTGAAGCCACCGACGTCAATCAGGTGGTTCGCGAATTGACGCGGTTGAAGATGAGCGATTCGGTTCACGTCGAGTTGCAGCTTGCCGAGAATTTGCCGCTGGTGAACGCGGATCCCGAACAGTTGAAGCGCGCGCTGCGCAACCTGGCGTTGAACGCGATGGACGCGTTGCCCGGCGGCGGCGTGGTGACGATTCGCACCATGGAGGCCAACGGGCGGGTTCGCGTCGAGGTGTCGGACACCGGCAAGGGCTTGACGGAAGAAGAGTGCGAACGGCTGTTTACGCCTTATTACACGACCAAACAGCACGGCACTGGCTTGGGGTTGGCGATCGTGCAGTCCGTGGTGAGCGACCACCGGGGCACGATATCGGTGGCGAGCCAACCCGGGCAGGGCGCGACGTTCCGGATGGAGTTGAACAAATATGAGCAAACTGCTGCTGGTGGATGACGACCCGAATACGCTGGCTTCGCTGGCGCGGGCGTTCCGGTTGGCAGGGCATGACGCGACCGTGTGCGACTATGCGGATCGCGCGCTGGAACTCGCGCGGTCGCAACGGTTCGACCTGATTCTGTCCGACGTCGTGATGCCGGGCAAGGATGGGATTCAACTGCTCGAGGAACTGCGCGGCGCGGGCGTCACCACTCCGGTCGTGATGATTTCGGGCCAGGCGACGGTGGAGATGGCGGTGCGGTCCACAAGGCTGGGAGCCGCGGATTTCCTGGAGAAACCGCTGTCGAGCGACAAGCTGTTGCTCACCATCGACAACATCATTCGCCTGTCGCGGCTGGAGACCGAGAACAAACAACTGAAGCGCAAGGTCGGCAAGCACGAGATGGTGTGGAAGTCGCCACAGATGCAGGCTGTCATGGCGAAGGTGGAACGCGTGGCGGCCTCCGAAACGCGCGTCTGCATCCTGGGCGAAACGGGTACAGGTAAGGAACTGGTCGCGCGGACCGTGCATGAAAAGAGCGGGCGTCGCGACGGGCCATTTGTGACGTTGAATTGCGCCGCGGTGCCAGCGGAATTGATCGAATCCGAGCTATTTGGACACGAAAAGGGTTCATTTACGGGCGCAGCGTCCAGACATCTTGGCAAGTTCGAGCAGGCGCAGGGCGGTACATTGTTCCTGGACGAGATCGGCGATATGCCCGCCGTCATGCAGGCCAAGCTACTTCGTGTGCTGGAACAAAAAGAGATCGAACGCATCGGTGGCGACCGTACGATCGAGGTGGACGTTCGCGTGGTTGTGGCGACGCACCGCAACCTCGACGACTTGGTTCGCAGAGGCGTGTTTCGCGAGGATCTGTACCATCGCATCTATGTGTTCCCGATCGTGCTGCCCGCGCTTCGGGAGCGCCGCGACGACATCCGGATTCTGTCGGATCACTTTGCGAATTCGATTGCGCAGCAGAATGAGTGGAAGCCTCGGCCGTTCACGCCCGAAGCCTATATCGAGCTCGAACGATATCCCTGGCCGGGCAATGTTCGTGAACTTCGCAATGTCATCGAACGCCTGCTGTTATTGGCCGACGACGAGGTGGATGCGGGCACGGTTCGCATGGCCCTTCCGGCGCAGGTAACCAGCGTCGCAATGCCTGAAATCGCGGGTACGCTCGCCGAGCGCGTGGAGACGTATGAACGCTCGGTGGTGCTGGCGGAACTCGAACGCCACAGCTATCGGATGACGGAAACGGCCAAGATCCTGGGCCTCGAACGGAGCCACTTGTACAAGAAGTGCCAGCAGCTGGGGATCGACTACAAGAGCGCCTGAAGGTGTTGCTTCCACTCCGGCGCGATCTCGGCCAGGGGTTCCAGCACGAAGCGCCGCTCCAACATGCGCGGGTGCGGGACCTTCAAATCCGGCAAGTCGATCACCGCATCGCCGAATAGCAGGATGTCCATGTCGATGGTTCGCGGACCGTTGCGAATCGTCCGCACGCGTCCGAGCGCACGCTCGATATCCAGCAAAATGTGTAGCAGGGAAGGCGCGTCAAGAGCGGTCCTGACGGCGATGACCTGATTCAGAAACGGCGGCTGGTCGACATAGCCGACGGGCGCCGTCTCATACACGGAAGACTCGCGGACTACCCGGACACCCTTGCTCTCCAGGGCTGCGATGGCAGCCCGGAGAGTGGCCTCGCGATCGCCGATGTTCGATCCGAGGCCCAGGTACGCAATGGTGCTCTTTAGAATGGCGGACCGCCAGCGGGCCCCGCCGGACGCGGCTTGGGCAGCGGCTTGCGCGGCAACAGTTCATCGCGATTCGCCGTGTTCACCAGGAACGTCGCGATCACGGCCGAGGCCTGCATCAGGTCGCCCTTTTGCACGTGGTCGTAGACGTCCATGTTCGAATGGTGCGTCCGCGTGGAGTACTCGATGGGGTCCTGTATGAATTGGAACCCCGGGAGGCCCACGGCGTCGAAGGACTGGTGATCGGTGCCGCCCGTGTTGCGGTTGGTGACGGCGGTGGCGCCCAGGTCTTCGAGCGGCTTCAGCCATTCGGCGAACACGGGACGCATCATGTCGTTGCCTTGCGCGTACACGCCGCGGATCTTGCCCGTGCCGTTGTCCAGGTTGAAGTACCCGGAAAACTTGGCGTGCTGCTCGGTCACCTTCATGGTTTCGCGATCGGCGAAGTGTTCCTTCACATAAGCGCGCGAGCCGAGCAGACCCTGTTCTTCGCCGCCCCACAACGCGATGCGGATCGTGCGGCGAGGTTTGACGCCGGAGGCCATCAGCAGGCGAATCGCTTCCATCGCCGATGCGCAACCAGCCGCGTTGTCGGTGGCACCGGTAGCGCCGTGCCAGGAATCCAGATGCGCGCCGACCATCACGATCTCGTCCGCCTTGTCCGTGCCGGGGATTTCGGCGATGACGTTGAAGCCATCCACCGCGTCCACGAATTCGGACTTGATGTTGACTTCCATCTTCACCGGAATCTTCTTTTCCACCAGCCGCGCGATGCGGTTGTAATGTTCGGGTGTGACCGTAAACATCGGTGGAGGCACGGGGTCCTTTTCATTGCGCGAACCGCCGGCCGTTGCAAACACAGTGCCGCCGTCGCCCTTGGCGCCGTAGTTCATGACGGCCACCGCGCCTTCGTCGGCAAAGAACTTGTTCACCTTTTGTCGTAGCTGGCGCATGGCCATAAAGCTGCCCATGGCGGATACTTCGCCACCGGGACCCGGCGGCGTTCCAGGCGCGCCAACGGCCGAAGGAGCGCCGCCACGTCCACCCATGCGGCTGGGGTCCGGCGCGAGGCTTTCGTTGTTCAGATCGACGTCGGTATAACGGCGGGCGAGCGGCGCGGTGGCCATCTGCAGATCCTTAATCGGCATGTCCATCACGAGCTTGCCTTTCAGCTTGCCCTTGTACTTTTCCATGTCGGCTTCGGTCTTGATGCTCACCATCACCGGTTCCGCGGTAACGGTGCCGTTGGTGCCCGGCGTCCACGCCTGCGGGAAGCCGATGATCGGCATGTAGCTGGGCTCGATCATGTGCGCCGCAAAATGCGTGTTGTTCCAGCTTTTGCCGAACGGGCCCCATTTTTCGAGGCGCGCGTTCTTGAGGCCCATCGACTGCAGTTGCTTGACGGCCCATTCGGCGGCCGCCTTGTGGTTCGCGGAGTTGGTCAACCGCGGACCGTACACGTCGGTGAGGTAAAACAGGTGGTCCATGACCTTTGAGTTTTCAAAGGCCTCATTCTTGATCTTGTAGACAGCGTTTAGGTCGACGGCCTCGGCGGCGAAGCTCGAAGCCGGCAGTACGAAGGAGAGTAGAGCCGCAATAGCGGACCGGTACATCATAGGTATACTCATTGGGCGCTTGGAAGGTCCTCTTCCGTTACAGGGTCGGGCACGGGTTTGCGCGGCATCATCTCTTTTCGGGTGGCCGAATGGTAGACGAACGCCGCCATGATGGAGGACGCCTGCATGAGGTCGCCCTTTTGGACGCGATCGAAGACGTCCATGTTCGAATGGTGCGTGCGGGTAGCGTACTCGATGGGGTCTTGCAGGAAGCCGAAACCGGGGAGGCCGACCCAGGTAAAGGTCGTGTGATCGGTGCCGCCGGGACGCTTGGTGGATTGCGAGGTCACGCCGGAAACGGTGGTGAAGCCCATGTCCGTAAAGGGTTCCATCCAAGCTTCAAAAATGGGCTTGGCCATGAGGTTGCCGCCCGCGCCGATACCGCGGTACTTGCCGGTGCCGGTGTCCGTGTTGAAGTACACCGAAAGCTTGTCGAACTCGGCCTTTTTCTTCATCGTCTTGCGTTCGGCGAAGTGCTCTTCGACGTAGCCGATGGAGCCGAGCAGACCTTGCTCTTCGCCACCCCAGAGGGCAATGCGAACCGTACGGTCCATGGGAAGTTTGAGCTTGGTCAGGATGCGGACGGCCTCCATCGCGATCGCGGTGCCTGTGGCGTTGTCAGTGGCTCCGGTGCCGCCGTGCCAGGAGTCCAGATGGCCGCCGAGCATCACGATTTCGCTGGGCTTGGTGGTGCCTCTGATTTCGCCGATCACGTTGAACGAATCTGTGGTTTCCTCAAGGATTTTGGCCTGCACTTCGAAGCTCAGTTCCACCTTTTGCTTCTTGTCGAGCAGGCGATAGATGCGGTTGTAATGTTCCGCGGTGAGGACGATCGTGCAAGGGGGCACAGCTTCCTTGGCGTCGCGCGAACCTTGCGCGGTGGCAAAGACCGTGCCGCCGTCGCCGTTGTAGCCCTGCCTGACCGCTACCAGGACGCCCTCGTCCTTCAGGAATTTATTGAGGTCGGCGCGCTTGAGATCGGTCAGGAACGACGTACGACCGCCGCCGCGCACTGGGTAACCCATGCGGGACGGGTCCTGCACAACGGAGCGCTCGGCGAGTTCCTTGTCGCTGAGGCGGCGTCCCATGGGCGCTTCGCTGAGCGACAGGTCCTTCAACGGGTCGATGAGGACGATCTTGCCCTTGAGCTTGCCTTTGAATTTTTCGAGGTCTTTGTTGGTGGCGAGGACGGCGATGGTAGCCTCGCCTTTTGCGACACCGTTGGTGCCCTCGCTCCAAGCCATGGGATAGCCGATGAGCGGCTGGTAGCTGGGCGCGAGCATGTGGCCTTCGTAACGGGTGTAGTTCCAGCTTCGGCCGAAAGCCTTGAAGGGTTCGAGGTGGACGTTGGTCAACCCGTAGCTTTTCAGTTCCTTCACAACCCAGTCCGCGGCACTGCGGTGGCCGGGCGAGTTGGTGAGGCGAGGTCCGTTGACGTCGGTGAGCTGGAAGACGGTGTCCATGACCTTTGAATTTTCAAAGGCTTCCATCTTCATTTCGTGTATGGCGCGAAGATTGACGGGTTCTTGCGCTGTGGAGAGCAAAGCAGCGGTGGCCAGGCAGGCCAAGGGCTTTTTCAGCATAAATCCGTTTCCCTCAATCGCTTTATTATAAGAGGCGGCTGATCGTTGTTAATAGTTATGAACTATTCTTATAGCTAGGAGCTTGATTATGGCAACTGTGACAATCTCACTTCCCGATTCGCTGCGCTCATTTGTGGAACGGCAGATGGAGACCGGCGGTTATGGAAATGTGAGCGAGTACTTCCGTTCGCTCATACGCGAAGCGCAACGAAAAGAAGAGGATTCGAGCCTGGAAGCGGCGCTGCTTGAAGGCCTGCGAACCGGCGGAGAGGATATTCCACTCACACCTGCATTTTGGAAAGACCTTCGATCCGAGGCAGTCGCCATCGCCAAGAAGCATAAGGCCGGTAAGAAACGCCAGTGACGTTCGTCATCAGGCCCGCTGCTCGCGACGACATCATTCGTCAATTCCGGTACAGGCTGTTGGAGTTCGACGATCCGCAGATCGGTCTGCTGTTTTTGGAAAGCGTCGAAGGGTCTATCGAAACCATCACCGCGATGCCGCAACTAGGCTCTCCGAAGACGATACGGAACAGGTTGCTGAAAGGCCTGCGTTCGTGGCCCGTTCGGGACTTTCCAGACGTTCGTATTTACTATCTAGTGCAGGACGACGTTCTCAGAGTCGTTCGTGTTCTGCACGGCAAACAGAACGTCGATCGAATCTTGAGGCGTGAGTCGTAACGCTAAAATCAAGTTGGATCGCATGCTTCGCTTTTCGCTTATTTCCATCCTTTTCGCCACTTCGGCGCTGCTTTTGCCGGCAGAACCGGGCCCTCTTCGTTTCCGCATCACGCTTGACCCTTCGGTCGCCAGTGGGACCCAATCAGGACGCATGCTGGTGTTCATGACCGACCGGCCCCAGAAAGCACAGACCATCCAGGCGGGATTCAGTCCTACCGGGAACTGGCTGGCGGCCATGGAAGTCACCGCCATCCGCCCTGGACAGACCATCGAGTTCGACCCGGACATCCAGGCCTACCCGGTGCCTCTGTCGAAAGCGCCCAAAGGCAAGCTGCAGTTTATGGCGCTGCTCGATCCCGACCACAGTTACGCGGGGAACCGGCAGGACGAGGGCGACCTGTATAGCGAAGTCCTGCAGGTGGAGGTGGACCCGGCGCACACGGAGCCGATCGCGCTGTTGTTGAGCAAGAAGCAGGGGCCGCGCGGGAAAAAGCTGGAAGATACGGAAAACATCAAGTTGGAGGAGTTCGAGAGCAAGCTTCTTAGCGCGTTCTGGGGCCGTCCGATCCGGATTCGCGCCGGTGTCGTGCTGCCTCCCGGCTACGCCTCGCCCGGCAACAAGACGTTGTATCCGGCCGCATACGACATCCACGGTTTCGGAGGCACGCATGCCACCGCGTGGCGCGTGGGACCTCAGATTGTGAAGGACATCGAAGCGAAGAAGCGCGCGGAAATCGTGCATGTGTACCTGGATGCGTCTTTCCCCACCGGCCACCACGTCTTTGCCGATTCGGTGAACAACGGGCCTTGGGGCAAGGCTCTGACCGAGGAATTTATCCCTTACCTCGAGAAAAAATACCGGCTCGTCGCCAAGCCGTATGCGCGGTTCGTCACCGGCCATTCTTCGGGAGGCTGGAGCAGTTTCTGGCTGCAAGTGGCGTACCCGACGTTCTTCGGCGGAACCTGGTCGACGGCGCCCGATTCGGTGGATTTCCGCAGTTTCACGGGGATCAACGCGACGCCCGGGTCCACCGACAACGCGTACAAGCGCGCCGATGGCACCGACAAGAACCTGGTGCGCAGCAAGGGCAAGGAACTCGCGAGCATCGAACAGTTTGTGAAGCAGGAGGAAGTGCAAGGTCCGGTGGGCGGGCAGATGGCGTCGTTTGACTGGGTGTTCAGTCCAAAAGGT
>JAFDVT010000030.1 GCA_018268875.1 Acidobacteriota bacterium | reverse complement strand
ACGGTGAAGCCTCCGGCATGGTGTTTGGCGATGCCTTCGGCGGCGGAGCGGACGTACTTGAGATCGGGGTTGCCACCTTCGCCGGGCGGCGTTCCGACGGCGACGAAGACGACCTGCGCGCCGGGCACGGCTTGTTCGTAGGACGTGGTGAACGTCAGGCGGGGACGCGCTTCGGCGAGGAGTTCTTCGAGGTGAGGCTCGTAGATCGGGCAATTGCCGGCTTCGAGCATCGCAATCTTCGATGGATCGGTGTCGAGGCACGTGACCTTGTGGCCGACGTAGGCGAGGCAGATGCCGGTGGTGAGGCCAACGTAACCCGTGCCGATGATCGTGACTTGCATGTTCTTTATTAGAGTATCCGGTGCTGCTGCTGCGATAAGATCGAGAGACAATGTCAAACCCGCTTGCCGGCTCCCAGTTCAAGGAGCAGCTGAGATCAGGTGTGCCCAAAATGGGCCTTTTTTTGAATTCGCATAGCCCGACGGTGGCCGAACAGTTGGCCTCGACCGGTTATGACTGGCTGCTTGTCGATACGCAGCATGGTCCTATGGGCAACGAGAAGTTGTCGGCGATGCTGACCGGGATCGCGAACGGCGGGGCAAAGAGCCTGGTACGCGTCGGCGGTTATGCGGATCGCATCGGGATCCAGCAGTCGCTCGACCTGGGCGCCGATGGCGTGCTGGTGCCGTACATCAACACGGCGGAAGAAGCTCGCCAAGCGGTGAGCTGCTGCCTATATCCGACGGCGGGCACGCGTTCAGTGTACTTTCCGCAGCGCAGCATGAACAAGCACGGCTTGCTGGGTTACGCGGGCAACTGGAACAAGAACGCGATTGTCGCGCTGCAGGTGGAGACGGCGGACTGCATCAAGAACATCGACGAGATCGCCGCGGTGCCGGGCGTTGACATCCTGTTTCTGGGTCAGAACGATCTGTGCATGTCGATGGGGCTGTATGAGAAGTACGAATTCCCGCACATGTACACGTCGCCGGAACTGCAGGAAGCGACGCAGAAGCTGATTGCCGCGGCCAAGAAGAACAACGTGATCCTGGGCTTGTTCCTGTTTGGAACGTCGCGGGTGGCCGAGTTCCTGGGCAAGGACTTCCGGTTTATCAGCATCGGCAACGACCTGCATCACATCCTGACGCAGGCCGATGCGCATGTGAAGGCGTTGCAGGGCATCGCGACGGATTGGTCGCCGCGTCCGAGCGCCCTACTGTCCTAGCTTTTTAGAAATACCCGCCAGATGGAGGCCACCAGAGCGTGGGTCACCATCCCGGAACGGATTGTGCCGGTTTCTTCGAAGGCTCGTCCGTAGAAGAAACCGGCCACCGCCGCGAGGATCGCGAACTTCCAATTGGGAAAGGCGCCGAACGGCAGGTGTACGAGTCCGAAGAGAGTCGCGGTGGCGATCAGGCCTTTTTTCGGGCTTTTGAGCCAGCATGACAGCCTTGGCTGCAGGATGCCGCGGAAGTAGAATTCCTCACTCAGGGCCACCACCCACAACATCCCAAGAAAAGTCGCAAGGAAGGCGGGGAGCGCCTTGGTCCAGACGAGGTCCTGGCGGAAGGTCGCGAATTGGAGCGCTGCGGCGATCGCGCCTCCGATGGGAATGAACCAGGCGAACTGCTTCAAGCCTGCTTTCCATTCCTCGAGACGCGGGAGGAAGCCGAAGCCCGGGTCGGCGAGGCGGCGGATGCCGAGGATCGCGTAGGCGGACGTGCGGATCAACATCAACTGGCCGAGGATGGCGAGATTCGCTTTGGGCGCCAGTTGCGGATAGATCGACTTGAGGATGCCGCTGAGCAGGATGCCGGCGATGATGACGAGATAAGCGGCACCGGAGCGCGGGCGCAGGACGTACCAGAAGGCGAGGACGGCGGCGAGCGCGGCGAGGGTCGCGAAGTCACGGGCGGTGATTGCGCCGGTTCCAATGGCGTAGATCAGGTACGGCGGAAGCGCTAAAATCCAAAGCACCAAGCCCTGACGCCAGGGATTGGCGATGGCGGCGAAGCGTTCGCGGATTTCCTTGAAGCCCGTAGACAGGTAGAGCGACGCTTCGAGGAGAATGGCGGGGATGGCGGCAGCGGTCACCCAGCCGGGAATCGCCAGCTGCGATGCGTAGAAAAGGCCAGCCGATATGCCAACCGCCCATAACGCCAAAACTGTCCAAACAAAGCTGTTCACTCTCTGCTGTTTGATCGTAGCATCGGGTTCGCGGGTGGCCTTTGGGCAGGCGAACGAGCCTCCCGCGGACCTGGTTCGGCGGGTGGCGGAGCGGGAGACGGCGACGCAGGCGGCGCGGCTGCAATACCTGTACCGGCAGACGGTTCGTGTCGAGGATTTTCGGGCGAATGGGACCAAGGCCGGGGAGTACGGCGAGGTTCGCGACGTGATCTTTCTGGCGGATGGGAAGCGGGAAGAGCAGGTGGTAAAGAAACCGTGGAATCGCCTGACGATGATTCAGATGACGGACGAGGATTTTCGCGACATCCGCGATGTGCAGCCGATGTTGCTGACGCGGGATACGCTGTTTATCTACGAGTCGAAGTACAAGGGCGAGGAGGCGGTGGACGGCGTCGATTGCTGGCTGCTGCAGGTCCGTCCTAGGCAGATTCTGGCTGGCCAGCGGCTGTTTGACGGTCTGCTGTGGGTGGACAAGCGGGATTTTTCGATTGTGCGGAGCGAGGGGCAGGCGGTGCCGCAGATCCGTACGTCGAAATCGGAGAACCTGTTCCCGCACTTTACGACGTTGCGCCGGAAAGTGGACGGGGAGCATTGGTTCCCGGTGAAGACGTACGGGGACGACACGCTGTACTTCCGCACAGGGCCGCAGCGCATTCGGCTGATGATCGAATACGCGAATTACCGGCGCTTCGGGAGCGAGTCCACCATTGAGTTCGAGAAGACGGGCAAGCCCTGACTATTCGAAATATCCGGCTGCCAGTTCCGGGTTGAGGTGGATGGCCTTGCTCCAGCAGGCGCGGGCTTCCGGTTCACGACCCATTTCAAAGAGCGCGTGGCCGAGGTTTAACAGGGCGTCCTCAAAGTCGGGCCGGGTTTCGAGGGCCTTCAGATAGCACTTGGCGGCGAGTTCGGGTTCGCTTTCCTGCTGCAGGACGAGACCGAGGTTGTAGGCCATTTCGGCGCTTTCCGATTCGGCGGCTTCCTGCATGAGCTTTTCGTGGCAGTCCAACGCGACCAGGGCGTCATCGCGTTCGATGGCGATGCGTTCGAGCGCGTGGATCCACTCGGTCTGTTCGGGCTTGAGGTGCACGGCCTTTAAGAGTGCCTCTTGCGCGTCGTCGATCCGGTTCAACTTGCGGAGAACGAGACCGTATTCGTACAAGGCTTCCGCCCAGTCCTCACGGAGTTCCGTGCATTTTGCGAACGCGGCGGCCGATTCCTCGTTGCGGTCGAGTTCGGCAAGGAGCGTCGCGAGACGGAGCGCGGCGGCGTCCCAATCCGGACGGGCTTCGAGGGCGCGAGTTAGCAGCTGCACCGCCTGTTCGCGCTCCCCGGCTTTTTCGGCGAGCAGGGCCGCGTTCCAAAGCGCGGTAGCGTCCTGGGGATGGATTTCGAGAGCCTGCCGGTAGGTGTCGAAGGCTTCCTGGGGCAGTTCGAGGTTGCGCAGCGCCTCGGCGAGGTTCAGCAGAAGGTCGAACCGGGCTTCCGGCTGGTGTTCCGATGCGAGAAGCTCGCGGCCGAGTTCGGCGGCGCGGCTGTACTGGCCGGCATTTTGAAACAGCGCGACCAACCCGGCCTTGGTTTCCTGGTCGAGGTTGCCGGAGGCGGCCAGACGTTCGGCGGATTCCACCTGTTCGCCGGCCGATGCGAGCACCTGCAAGGCATTCTGAGCGTTCGGGTTCTCGCGCAGGAGGGCTTCGGCGGCGTCGGCCGCGCCCGCGCGATCCCGGCGGGCCAGACGGATCGCCATCAGCGCTTCAAGCGCATTCCAGTCGCCCGGGAGCTCGCCGAGAACGACCTGAATGGCGTCCTCCGCTTCCTCGAAACGGTTGAGAGCGAACAGAGCGCGGCAGTGCGCACGGGCCGCATCCACTAGGGTGTTGGGGCCGGAGCCGGCATGTTCGAACTGATCCAGAGCCTCGGCGGGCTTGCCATCGTCCAACAAAGCCAGACCGAAGGCCAGGCGTGCCTGGGTGGAGCCCGGAGCGAGTTCGACGGCCTTGCGCAAGGCGGCAAGCGCAGCTTCGAGGTCGCCGGCATAGTAACGGGAAATGCCGATATTGTGTTCGAGGGAAGCCGCGAGCGACGGGTCCTGAGGAACCTCGCAGCGCGCGTAGCTGTCCGCAGCCTCGCCGTAGCGGCCGGCGGCGAAGTGTTCGTCACCCGTCTGCCAGTGTTCGACGCCGGTCAGGAATTCGCGCGGCGTGACATGCTGCGCAACCTCGGGAGCCAGGGCGTCAAGCGACGGTTCGCCCGGAGCTTCCTGCTGCGGCTGCTGCGTGCCGGCGGCGAGATTCGTGACGGCGATGGCGGGAGCCGGTTCCGGCTGCATGACCGCCACCGGATCGGCGACTGCTGCTGTTGGTTTGCGCGCGGGTCCACCGTTCTTTGCCGGGTTTTTGGAACGCGCATTCTTGGACGCGGCCGAGGAAGAGCCCTCGCCCGATTCTGGTTTTGGATCGTCGCTTAGAAGCTGCCGAAGCAGGCTTTCGTCGACGTAAAAGTCAAACGCACCCGCCATCGTCTACCTCATCTCGAAGATCTGAACTTTGTGTACTTGCGCGCGCTCGTCTTTGTCCTGCAGCAGACCCACTGCGCCCGTGCGCAAGCGATCGTCCTGCCAGGCTTCGACGAGTTCGTCACCGATCCAGGTCGTAAATTCCGAACCCTTGGCGTCCATCCGGACGCGGAAGGTGTGCCCCGGGCGCACCGGAGCTTTCAATGGCGTGTAGTGACGCTGCGCGTCTACGCCGTTGATGACGACGATGCGCGACAGAGCGACCACCTGTTCCAGGCCCGATTTGATGACTTCCAATTTGTAGGCGTAGTAATTCTTGGGGTCCTGCGCGCGGAACACCCATCCGAGCGCCTTGTTTTCGATCTGTCCTTCGAACTCGATGCGATAGTTCGCCAGGTTCTGAGAAGAGCGAAACGCCTGGATGGTCCGGCCGGTTTTGGCGCCCACTTCGCCCGCCCACTTCGTATTCCATCCCTCCGCGCCGGGGAGCAGCACGAACTGGGGTGTGGAAACGAGCGAGGCTTTGGCCTTGGCGGCGCCGCTTTGCGAAAGATAGTAGACTCCGGCGCCGGCAAGCAGCAGCAATGCGGCGATGGCGCCGATCTTGCCCGCGAGCGGAAGCTTGGCCCAAAAATTCGGAGTGGGGCTGGGAACGCCCGAAAACGGCGCGCTGCTGGCCGCCGGTTCCTCAGCCTTGCTGGGAGCCGCGGGCTTTTCTTCCTTGGCCTTCGATTCGGTGGGCTTGGTTCCCGCCGACTTGGC
The DNA here is from genome assembly GCA_018268875.1 of Acidobacteriota bacterium. GTDB lineage: Bacteria > Acidobacteriota > Terriglobia > Bryobacterales > Bryobacteraceae > F-183. Next base: position 225 of record JAFDVT010000030.1, on the reverse strand, counting down.
TTCGGCCCGTGCGCGTACCGCCTGGGCAACAGGCGATTCGGTGACCGGCTCCTCCGCCGTCTGCCTGGCGGCCGCTTGTTTGGCTGCCGCGACACCGGCCTTGGTGGCGGAAATCCGAGGCGTCGCCGTATCGTCCTTGCCAGTGGCTTCGGCTGCCGCGTCCGGAGGCCCTGCGGAAATCGTTGCGGCGCTCAGCGAACGAAGCGATTCCTGCGCGGGCTCGGT
>JAFDVT010000309.1 GCA_018268875.1 Acidobacteriota bacterium | reverse complement strand
TTACGCTCGACGAACTGCTGCTGCCGGGCAAGCCGATGGGCCAGGCGATCGACGCAAGCTGGCTGTCGTGGCGTGGATTTTTCGAACGTCTCGACGGGTATCTGAAGTTCTGGGAACGCCACGGTCTCAAAGGCATCCGGCAAAAGGCGATCCGGCGCTGCGAACAGTGGATGCTGGAACATACGCGCAAGTCCGACGGCGTGGCTGCGATTTACCCGCCAATGATGTACACGATCATGGCGCTCGATGTACTGGGTTACGCGCCGGAGCACCCCCATCAGGTTGAGGCTCGCACGCAGTTCGACCGCCTGATGGTGGACCGCCCCGAGACTGACGAACTTTACTTCCAGCCTTGTTTTTCGGTGGTGTGGGACACGGCGATCGCGGCGTTCGCGGTGGGCGAATCGGGTTCCGCCCCGCAAGCCAGCATGCAGCGCTGCGGCGACTGGCTGTTGACCAAGGAAGTTCGCGAAAAGGGCGACTGGTCGGTAAAACGGCCGAATCTCGAACCGTCCGGCTGGTATTTCGAGTTCGCCAACGAATTCTATCCCGACATCGACGATACGGCGATGGTGTTGCTGGCGCTCGAACACGCAAAGGCCGGCGACGAAAGCGCCTGGAATGCGACGCGAACTCGCGCGGTGAACTGGTTGTTGGGCATGCAGTCGAAAGACGGCGGCTGGGCGGCGTTCGACGTCGACAATAACCGCAACGCGCTGACCCATGTTCCGTTTGCCGATCACAACGCGATGCTCGATCCAACCTGCCCGGACATCACGGGGCGGGTGCTCGAGGCGCTGGCGCGGTTCCGCGGCGCGGACGAGCCGGCGATTCGCCGCGGCATACAGTATCTGATCGACACGCAGACGTCCGAAGGCAGTTGGTACGGACGCTGGGGTGTCGGCTACGTGTACGGCACCTGCTTTGCCTTGCGAGGACTGCAGGCGGCGGGCGAAAGCGATCGCGAAGCGCATGTGTTGCGCGGCGGCGAATGGCTGCGGTCCATCCAGAACGCCGATGGCGGCTGGGGCGAAAGCTGCGCGTCGTATGACAAGAACGGATTTGTAGCCGGACCGAGCACGGCGTCGCAAACCGCCTGGGCCGTGATGGGCCTGGTGGCGGGCGGCGACACGACCTCCGGCAGCGTCCGCAAGGGCATCGAATATCTGTGTGACACGCAGAAATCCGACGGAACCTGGGACGAAGCCTACGCGACGGGAACGGGCTTTCCGCGCGTGTTTTATCTGAATTATCACTTATACCGGAATTCATTTCCGCTGCTGGCGCTTGCCGCGTACCGCAAAGCGCAGAACGGGGACATTTAATACCTATGCGAATGCCTTTGTCGATGGTGGCCACCATGGCCGGATACATTGCAAAGAACAAGCTGCGCCCGCGCGCGGAATGGCAGAAAACCGTAATCGTCGATGAGGATTCGTCGAATCCGTTCCGCATCATTCATACGTTGCGGACCGATGGCCAGCGCGAATCGCATCCGATGATCAACAAGCGGTTCCCGATCGTGCTGATGCTCGAACCGCTGCATGCGTGCAACCTCACCTGCACCGGTTGCGGACGCATCCGCGAGTACGAATCGACGATCCGCGAACGCCTGACGGCCGCCGAATGCATCGCGGCGTCGGATGAGTGCGGCGCGCCCATCGTCTCGATCTGCGGCGGCGAACCGTTCCTGCACCCCGAGATCCACACGATGACGGCCGGCATCATCGAAAAAGGCCGCCACGTCATTCTGTGCACCAACGGCATGTTCCTGCGCAAGAAGGCGAAGGACTTCCAGCCGTCCACGAACCTGTTCTTCAACGTCCACCTGGACGGCCTGCAGAAGAACCACGACATCGCCGTCGAACGCGAGGGCGTGTACCAGGAAGCCATCGAAGGCATCAAGCATGCCAAGAGCCTGGGCTTCCAGGTGATGACCAACACGACGGTCTATAAAGAGACCGACATGAACGAGATCTGGCAGTTGTTCGAGTACCTGGAAACGCTAGGCGTCGACGGACACGCGATTTCGCCGGCCTATGGGTATTCCGCCGTGAACGATCGAGAGATCTTCATGACGCGCGAAGACATCATCGAAAAGTTCAAGGACATCGAGAAGTTCGACAAGCGGTTCCCGCTGACGCACAATCCGGTGTTCCTGGAATTCCTGTCCGGCAAGCGCGAACTTCCCTGTACGGCGTGGGGTAACCCGACTTACAACGTCAAAGGCTGGAAAGGCCCGTGCTACCTGATCACGGACAACCACTACAAAACCTTTGAAGACCTCATGACCAAGACGCGCTGGAACGACTACGGCGCCGGCAACGATCCGCGCTGCGAGCACTGCATGGTGCATTGCGGCTACGAACCGTCGGCCGCGCTGGGCATCAACGGCAAGTTCATGGACACGTTCAAACAGATCTCCTGGTTGTTGAGCAAGTAACCCCTTATCCCGCTTGAAACCCGTCCTCGTCACCGGCGCTAGCGGCTTCCTGGGCTGGCATATTGCAAAAATGCTGGCTGCTAAAGGGATGCGTGTCCAGGCACTCGTCCGCCAAGGCAGCCAGTTGCGCGATTTGCCCGGCGTCGAACGCGTCACGGGCGATTTGCGCGATGCCGCTTCGGTGGAACAGGCCGCCGCCGGTTGCGGCCTCGTCTTCCACGTGGCCGCCGACTATCGCCTGTGGTCCCGCAATCCGGATGATCTCTACCAATCCAATGTCACCGGGACGCGCAACGTCTTGAACGCCGCTCGCAAAGCAGGCGTCGACCGCGTCGTGTACACCAGCACGGTGGGCTGCATCGGTATGCCAGGCGATGGTACGCAAGGCGACGAAACCACGCCGGTCTCGCTGGACGAGATGACCGGGCATTACAAGCGTTCGAAGTTCCTCGCGGAGCAGGAAGCGCTGGAGTTTGCGGCCAAGGGTCTGCCGGTGGTGATCGTCAATCCGACGGCGCCGGTCGGCGATCATGACTTCAAACCGACGCCCACCGGAAAGATCATCGTCGATTTTCTGACCGGCAAAATGCCCGCCTACGTCGACACCGGGCTGAACATCGTCGACGCCGGGGAAACCGCGCAGGGCCATTGGCTGGCGTGCGAACGCGGCAAACCCGGCGAACGGTACATCCTGGGCGGCACCGACCTCAGCTTGCGGGAGATTCTGGAAGCGCTGGCGGCGATCAGCGGCCTCCCTGCCCCGAAGGTTCAGATTCCTTACCCGGTGGCCTACGCCGCCGGATGGTGCAGCACCGCGTGGGCCGACCTCACCGGCCGCGAGCCTCGGGCCCCGCTCGAAGGCGTTCGCATGGCCAAAAAGAAAATGTGGGTGAGCCATGAAAAAGCCACCCGCGAACTTGGATTTCAACCGGGCGCTCCGGATGCCGCGCTGCGCCGCGCGGTGGATTGGTTTCAGGCAAACGGTTATGTCTGATACCCGGGGTGTGCTCATTGTCGCTTCCGAGGCCCGCGAGTTCCGCGGGATTTTGCGGCATTGCACCAGCGTCCAGAAGCTGGATTGGCCAGTGGACTTCGCCGGTTCCGCCGTGAGCCGCGGACGGACTTTGTTTTGCGTCGCGAATGGTCCCGGGTTCCGGTGCGCGGAAACGGCTGTGGCGGTTGCGGGTTCAAAGGCCAGCTACCGCGCGGTGTTCAGCACGGGATTTTGCGGAGGCCTCGACCCCGCGTTGCGCGTCGGTGATGTCGTTGAGGCGTCCGAAGTGTTGGACGTCGCGAGCGGGCGTAGCTACCGGTGCGACAAGGGCGCCAACGGCGTGGTGGCGTCGATTGACCGGATCGCCGGCACGGCCGAAGAAAAGGCCGAACTGCATGCGTCCACCGGCGCGGCGGCCGTCGAGATGGAAGCCGCCGTGGTCGCGCGTTTTGCGCAGACCCAGGGAGCGGCGTTTTACTGTGTCCGCGCGATTTCCGACGCCGCGGACCATACGTTTGAGATCGAGATGAATCAGTTCCGCGATGCCGAAGGCCGCTTTGCCAAAGGCCGCATCGTGCTGGAAGCCCTGAAGCGCCCCTTTACGCGCATCCCCGGGCTGATGGCATTGGACCGGAACTGTAAATTTGCGGAAGACCGATTGGGAGACTTCTTTGCCAACTGCAACTTTGCCTAACCAAGTGGCAGCGGATTCGCCGGCGCCCCCGGCGCAAATGAGAGCCGCTGTATACACCGGCGAGGGCCAGATAGCCGTACAGGACGTGCCAACGCCGGAACTTGGTCCCGGCGAGATTTTGATCCGCGTCGAAGCCTGCGGGATCTGCCACACGGACCTCAAGAAGATTGAGTATGACCTGCTGCCCGCTCCGCGCATTTACGGCCATGAGACCGCCGGCGTGGTGGCGGCCGTCGGCCAGGGCGTTACGAAGTACAAGAACGGCGACCGAGTCATTGTCTTCCATCACATTCCCTGCCGCGACTGCTTTTACTGTTCGCGCAAGCTGTACGCCCAGTGCGCGGTGTACAAAAAGGTCGGCGTGACGGCCGGGTTCGCGCCCGCCGGCGGCGGGTTTTCCCAGTACGTCCGGGTGATGGATTGGATCGTCCGCGACGGCGTGGAACTCATCCCGGATGGGGTACCGTTCGAACGCGCGGCGTTTGTCGAACCGGTGAACACCTGCGTCAAGGCGGTGGATCAGATCGACCCGAAGCCGCAGGATGTCGTATGCGTACTGGGCCAGGGTCCCATCGGTTTGATTTTTACGATGCTGTTAAACCGCATCGGCTGCCGTGTTCTGGTGACCGATACGTTCCAATCACGGCGTGATTTGGCATCGAAATTCGGTGCCTTAGGGGGCTATCATCCTGTAACGGAAGGCGCGAAGCTGGAAGAGATGGTGGCAAACCTCACAGACGGACGCGGAGCCGATATGGTGATCGTCGCCGCCTCCGCGCCGGGCATTGTGGACCAGGCCATCCGTTGCACCCGTCCAGGCGCTACAATTCTATTGTTTGCACAAACTTCGGATACCGAACGGATCGAAGTTTCCGGGGCCAGTATTTGTAAAGACGAGAGAACGTTGACCGGAGCGTACAGCGCGTCGGTGGACCTGCAAGCGGAGTCCGCGCGCCTTGTATTTTCAGGCGATTTGCCAGTTGAGGAATTGATTTCCCACCGCGTTTCTCTGGATGAGATCAGGAAAGGGATCGACCTCGCTTTACACCCGGGTGAAGAATCGCTGAAGATAGTAGTACAACCACAGAGGTGGTCATAGTGAATAAAGAGATGATGGCTGCCGTTCTCTATGGGCGAGAGCACCTGGAGATCGAATCGGTAGCCGTGCCCGAAATCGGGCCAGGCGATGTGTTGGTGCGCGTCCGAACCGCGCTTACGTGTGGTACAGACGTCAAAGTCTTCCGGCGTGGTTACCATGCCCGGATGATTGTTCCACCCGCGTTGTTCGGTCATGAACTGGCTGGCGATATTGTCGCCGTCGGGGACCAGGTGAAGAACTTCCGTCCCGGCCAGCGCATCGTCGCCGCCAATTCCGCCCCGTGCGACCAGTGTTTTTATTGCCGCCGCGGTCTTCAGAACCTGTGCGAGGACCTGCTGTTTAACAACGGCGCCTACGCCGAGTACATCCGCGTACCCGCGCGCATTGTCGAAAAGAACACGTACGAGATTCCCGAACACATTACGTACCAGGATGCGGCGCTAGTCGAACCGCTGGCCTGCGTATTGCGCGGCCTGGAAGAGACCGGCATCATGCCGGGGGATTCCATCGCGGTAATGGGCTTGGGGCCGATCGGCGCGATGTTCGTTCGCCTTGCGAAGGTGTACGGCGCGCGCGTGATCGCCATTGGACGGCGTAAGTCCCAATTGGATCGCGCGGCGGAGATGGGCGCGGCCGAAGGGATCATCGCGGCAGACGGCGTGGACATCGTGCCGCAGGTAAAAGCCCTGACCGGTGGACGTGGCGTGGATGTCGCGATCGAAGCTGTCGGCCATCCGGCCGCCTGGCAAACCGCGGTTCGTATGTTGCGCCGCGGCGGCACCGTCAACTTCTTCGGCGGCTGCCCCAGCGACACGACGGTGCATCTCGACACCAACATGCTGCACTATTCCGAGATCACCTGCAAGGCCAGCTTCCACCACACGCCCAAGCACATTCGCAAAGCGCTTGAACTGGTTTCGAACGGCGACATCTCGTCGCGCGACTTCGTGAACCGCGTCGAGCCGCTGTCGAATCTGCTCGAAGTGATGCGCCATCTGATGAGCCATAACGGCCACATGAAGACGGCGATCATTCCCTAGGGCTCGTGTTGTCTTTTCTGGCGCCAAAGGAGTTCGTTGAATCGCGGGACGCACTGTCCCGCGATTGGACTTTACAGGAGTCTCTCGCCTACACCAAGTGGCTCGCCACCAGCCATTACGAGAACTTTCAGGTTGTCAGCTTTCTCCTCCCGAAGCACCTGCATCAGGATTTTTACAACGTCTACGCGTTCTGCCGCTGGGCGGACGATCTGGGCGACGAAATCGGCGATACCCAGGAAAGCCTCCGGCTGCTGAGTTGGTGGCGCGCCGAATTGAAGGCGATGTACCGCGGCCGGGTTCAAAATCCTGTATTCACGGCTTTGTCGGGTACGGCCGAACGCCACCATCTGCCGGAACTTCCGTTTGACGATCTGATCAAGGCGTTCGAACAGGACCAGGTAGTGACGCGCTATCGCGACTACCCCGCCCTGCTCGAATACTGCAAGTACTCGGCGAACCCTGTGGGCCGCCTGGTGCTGTATCTGTGCGGTTATTCCGACGCCGAACGCCAGGCGCTATCGGATGCGACGTGCACGGGCCTGCAACTGGCCAACTTCTGGCAGGATGTCACGGTCGACTGGCAGAAGGATCGCGTCTATCTTCCGGGCGCGTCCGACGAGGACATCGCCGCGCGCCGCTTTACACCGGAATTCCGCGACGCCATGGTGGAAGGCGTTCGCGTCGCACGGGGCTATTTCGAAAAAGGCCTCGCGCTGCCCGGCATGGTGGACCGGCGCCTGGCCATCGACCTCGAACTGTTCAGCCGCGGCGGCATGCGTGTGCTCGACAAGATCGAAGGGCAAGGTTACGACGTGCTGAAGGCGCGTCCTTCGATCGGCAAGGTCGAACGGCTGGGCATCCTGCTGCGGGCGCTGCTACGACGCGGGTCCCTATTCTAGGCAACGTGCCGCCCGTCGCGCGTGAGGGTATCCTGTTATCACCATGAGCGGCAATACGCGCAAACACGAAATCGAACTCGACATCCAGGCGACGCCGGAACAGGTTTGGCAGGCCATCAGCGAGGGCGAAAAACTGCAGCAATGGTTCGCGCCCATCGCCAAGGTGGAACCCGGCAAGTCGATCGAACTCGGCTGGTCGCCGGAGATGACCGGCAAGGCGAACGTTCGCGATTGGGAACCCGGCAAGCGCATGTCCTGGGTGGAAGGCGAAGGTTCGGAACGCGAGAAGGTGGTCGAATTTCAGGTACAGCCCAAGGACGATGCCACAACCACGCTGCGCCTGGTGCATTCGGGCTTCGGCGCGGGCGCGGAGTTCGACAACGAGTACGATTCGACGCACGGCGGTTGGCATACGTTCTTCGCGGCGATGCGCCATGGGCTCGAACGGTTCGCGAATAAGCCCGCCAGAATGCTGTCGGCGTTCCGCATGGCCGAGGAATCGAAACTCGTGGTGTGGGAGCGCTGCAAGGCAGAACTCGCCATCAACACGACCACCGAGGGCGCATCCTACACCGCGAAGCTTGGCAATTACGAACTCGCCGGCACGATTCTGCGAGCGCCTCGCGAAGGCTACCTCTGCTTGCGTGTCGATTCGCTGGACGACTCCGTGTTGTCCATCTTCATCGAAGGCGGCAACAAGGCCATGGTGACCTTGCAATGGACGCTATACGGCGACGCCGTGTCAGTCGCCCCCGCCGCCGAACGCGCCATCGTGAACTTTGCCGAAAAGCTGACTAATACTGGCAGCTCTGCAAATCCGGCTTAAGGTAATACTTGCGGTAATTTTTGGCCTTCGGATCGGTGCAGCCCACAAGGTTCAGCAGTTCCACTTTGCGGAATTCCACCGGATGGCTTTCGCTCTGCAATGAGATGTAGCCGTTTTGCAGAAGCATGCCGTCCTTCTTCACGGCCGGATCGAAGTGGATGACGTTGCCGCCGCCGATCTGCGGCATTTCGTAAGTCAGCACGGTCTTGCCGTTGACGCGATGCGTCACCACGGAATCGCCGTGGACTTCGGCCTCGACGCGCACCCATTGGTCGCCGCGATAGGTTTCAGAAGTCGAGTTCAGGCAGTGCGGCGTAAAGAACTTGCCCTGGTAGACGACGTTCGTACCCGGCGTGCAAAGGTTCGCCGTGGTGCGTTCGCCGGTGGCCGCCCCGCCCAGCAACTGGACCTCGATCGAGATGGGAAAGTCCTGATCCTTGCCCATGGTTTTGGGGTCCTGGCAATGGACCATGATGCCGCTGTTGCGGATCGCCCAACCGGGACCTTTGGGCGCCTGGTCGCCAATAAAACGGTACTCGACGGCGATGATGTAGTGCGAAAACGGCTGCTTATAAAAGATATGGCCGAACTGCTCGTCGAAGCTCTGGTAGCCGTCGTAGTTGACGGTGAGCATGCCGTCCTTCACGCGGAACGTGTTGGCGTAATTGTCTCCGTAGGCGTGCTTGGTGATCTTCGGAGTCCAGCCGTCGAGGTTCCTGCCGTTGAATAGCTGGGTCCAGTCGCTGCCGTCCTGCGCCAACAGGAGAATCGGAACTAACAAACTGCTAAAGCTCATGCCAGAAAGCCTCGGGAATCGGAATTTGGAAATACGCGGCGTTCTGTAGCGCCTGCTGCGGCGTGTTCGGTCCGGGAATCACAGACACCACCGCCGGATGCCGCAACACGAATTGTAGCGCCGCGGCGGCGAGCGGTATGCCGTGCTTTTCGGCGAGCGCCTCCAGCCGCTGCGTTTTTTCGATCATCTCGATGGGAGCCTCGCCATAGTCGTAACTCGCGGGGCGCTTCGATCCCGAAGCCAGCAAGCCCGAAGCGTACGGCGCGCCGATGATCACCGACACGCCTTTGGCCGCGCAAAGATTGAGTTCCGCGAGGCCATCCTGGTTCAGCAGCGTGTACGGCATCGCAACCAGAAAGTAATCGAGCGCGAACCGTTCCAGGAACCTCGGAATCAGGCCGGTGCGATTGATGCCGGCTCCAATGGCCTTCACGCCTGTGGTCGCTTTCAATTCTTCCAAGGCCTTGATGCCGGTCTCTAGCTCGGCGAACCTCGCGTCCACGTTTTCGGGAGTCTTGTGATAGAGCAGGTCGAGGTCGTGGATCGCCAACGCCTGCACTTCGGGCATTCCGAGGCGCTGCAAACTGTCCTCATAGGAGCGCATCACGCCGTCATAGGTGTAGTCAAACCGCAGGTCAAACGGTAGTCCGCCCTTCCAGCGCGAGGCCCAATCGAGGGTCCCCCCACGATGCAGGACACGCCCGACCTTGGTGGCGACCACGACATCGGCGCGGCCTCGCAAACCGAAGCCCATGCGCAGTTCGCTCTTGCCCATGCCGTACCACGGCGCGGTGTCGAAAAAGCGCACGCCCGATTCGTAGGCTGCCTCGATGGTCGCAAGGGCCTGGATGTCGTGGGTGGCTTCCCGAAGGTCGCCAAGCGTCGCGCCGCCCATGCCAAGTTCGGTAACGGCAAGGCCGGTGGCCGCAATTTCGCGCGTGGAAAACATGCAGGCACCATCATACATTTGTCTTGATCTACGAAGTCTTTCCTAGTAATCTTTTCGTAGGATGAGGTCCCCGCCACGCCCCACCGACGCCGAACTGGAAATCCTTACCGTGTTGTGGAGCCTCAGCCGCCCGGCCACGGTGCGCGAGGTGTTTGAGGTCCTGCAGCGGCGCCGCGACGCCCAGTACACAACGGTTCTGAAGTTCATGCAGATCATGGCCGACAAGGGTCTGCTGCTGCGCGACGAGGATCAGCGGGCGCATGTGTACCGGGTGGCGCAGAAGAAGGAACGGGTGCAGGCGCAACTGGCGGGGGACCTGCTACAACGCGCGTTCAGTGGTTCGCCGAGCCAGTTTCTGATCGGCGCGCTGTCGGCCAAGAAAGCGTCGCCGAGCGAGTTGGCGGAACTGCGGCGGCTCATCGAGGAGTACGACGGCACATGACGCCACTCACCGAAGCGTTGACCTGGACGTTGCTGCATTCGCTGTGGCAGGGCGCGATCCTCGCCGTGCTGCTTCGCCTCTTCCGGACTTACGGTGCGGCGTTGGCGGCCATGGCGATGTTGTGCGTGGCCTCCGTCGCGACGTTCGCCTCGCTGTATTGGCCCTCCACCGTCGCAGCGCCGGTACGGTTTGCGGAGGCGCAAGCTTCAGGCTCCGTCGTCATGCTGTGGATTGCGCCGTTGTGGGCCGCGGGCGCGACGCTGACGCTGGGATGGAACGTGCTGTCGTGGTGGCGTGCGCGGAACCTGCGGCGGCGGTTCGTGTGCGCGGTCCCGGTGGAATGGACGGCGAGGCTCGAACAGTTGGCGCGACGTTTGAACGTCACCCGGCCGGTGGAATTGCTGGAGTCGGCGCTGGCTGACGCGCCTGTGGTTCTGGGCCATTTCAAACCGGCGATTCTGTTGCCGGCCGGCTTGGTGGCGGGGCTACCAGCTTCGCACATCGAAGCGATCCTGCTGCACGAGCTATCGCACATCCGCCGCAACGACTATCTGATGAACCTGCTGCAACGCGTGTTCGAGTCGATGTACTTTTATCATCCGGCCGCCTGGTGGATGTCGAACGTTGCGCGGCAGGAACGGGAGCATTGTTGTGACGACGCAGCCATCCGCGCCATGGCCGGCGACCGCCGTACGTACGCGATCGCGCTGGCTCAACTGGAACAATTTCGCACTGGCGGAGGCGAGGGCATCGCGGCCAACATCGCCGTCGCCGCAAATGGAGGAAACCTGATGTCCCGTATTCGAAGGATTCTTGGAACCAGCACGCCCGCCCGCGCCGGGTCGCCCGTGATGGCCCTCGCGCTGGCCGCATTTTTATTGACCGGCGGCGCGGTGTGCGTCAAAGCCTGGCAGACGGCGCACGACCGTTGGCTGAACGAAGACGTCGTGTACATCGTCAACCAGGCCGAACGCGACGCGTTCGAAAAAATGACCAACGATGAAGAGCGCGGCAAGTTCATCGAGCAGTTCTGGGCGCGCCGCGGCGGCGAGGTTCGCAAG
>JAFDVT010000308.1 GCA_018268875.1 Acidobacteriota bacterium | reverse complement strand
TTTCGGTAGCAGCCGCGATGTTCGTACTGCTGGCGGGCGCGCTCGATGCGCAGTCCATCCGGCGCGATTCGGCCTTCAATACGGAAGCGGTGGAGCGCAACGACGACGGTTCGTCGGCCAGCGTACCGCTTGGTTTCACGCTCAACTTTTTCGGCCGCGAACGCAGTTCCTGCTTCGTCAACAACAACGGCAACATCACGTTCGACGCGGCGCTTGCCACGTATACGCCGTTCGGGCTCAACGCCGCGGCGCGCGAAATTATCGCTCCGTTCTTTGCCGACGTCGATACGCGCGGCACGGTTTCGAACCTGGTTCGTTACGGACGCACCACCATCAACGGCCGCCCGGCCTTCGGCGCCAACTACATCAACGTCGGCTACTACAGCCAGCACACCGACAAGCTGAACAGTTTTCAGGTCGTCCTGATCGAGCGTTCGGACACCGGCGCCGGCAATTTCGACATCGAATTCAACTATGAAAAAGTGCAGTGGGAAACCGGCGACGCCTCGGGCGGAACCAATGGCTACGGCGGCAGTCCGGTAACCGTGGGCTGGTCGAATGGCAGCGGCGAACCGGGCACCAGTTTCGAGCTCGACGGTTCCGGCCAGTCGCTTGTGTTCCTCGACGGCGGACGCCGCGCGCTCATCCGTCAAAAGCTGAGCAGCGACGTGTTCGGACGGCTCCTGTTCCGCGCTCGCGGTGGACGCATTCTGCCGCAGCTCACCATTCTTTCGGGCGGCGCCCTTGCGTCCGGCGTCGTTGGACGTCCGTACACGGCGACGCTGCTGTCCGATGGCGGCGGCGCGCCGTACAACTGGTCGATCACGCCGGACACGGTGATGGTCCCCGGCCTGAGCGTCAACCAGGCCACCGGCGTCATCTCCGGCACGCCCACTGCGGCCGGTTCGTTCAGCTTCACGGTGAACCTTACGGCTCGCACCGAGGACGGTGACACCACCACCAGCAAACGCACGTCGATCACCATCAACCCGCCGACGCTCGCCATCACCAGTTCGCTCCTGTCGGACGCCCAGTTGAACCGGCCCTATAGCCAGACCTTGCGCGCCTCCGGCGCGACCTCCGCGCTGGTGTGGTCCGTCGATGATCCGGCGCTGCTGCCCCCCGGCGTCAGCCTTACGCCCGACGGCGTGCTCGCCGGCTTCCCGCAGCGCGAAGGCGCATTTACCTTCACCGTTCGCGCCGCCGCGAAAGTCGCGGATGGGTCGCTTCCGGCGGAACGGTTCCTGAAAATTGTCGTCGCGCCGTCGAGCGTCCCGCTCACGTCCGGTTGTAGCCTCGAAGCCGCCACCATTGGCGTTCCCTACACGCAGGTCCTGTCGGCGCAGGGCGGCAGCGGTCCATACACGTACCGTCTGCTGGGCCAGTTGCCCGTCGGCCTGATCCTGGACTCGCGCAGCGGCACGATTTCCGGCATCGCCAGCGCGGCCGGGGATTACCGCTTCCAGCTCGAAACCCGCGACGCCCGCGCGCAGACGGCCGTTTCCAACTGCAGCTTCGCGGTGTATGAACCGGAACTGCTGCTTGCGGGCTGCCCGATTCCGGCCACCGGCGTCGGTTCCCCGGTCGCCCATTCGCTGACCGCCAAAGGCGGCGAAGGTCCCTACACCTGGTCGGTGATCGGAACCCTGCCACGCGGCCTCACGCTCGATTCCTACGGCACGTTGACGGGCACGCCCGCGCAGTCCGGCGGCTACCTGTTCCGCGTCCTCGCGGTGGACAGCCAGGGCCGTCAAACCGCCGGCGCCTGCGGCCTCACCGTGATCCCGACGCCGCTTTCGGCCTCCTATTGCGTGCTGCCCGAAACCACTAGCGGCACGCCGTACACGCAGTCGCTGCACGCCTCGGGCGGCGAGGCGCCGTACTTCTGGCGCGTTGCTTCCGGGTCTTTGCCGGACGGCCTGACTCTGTCGTCGAACGGCATCGCCAACGGCACCGCCGCGACCCCGGGTTCGTACCAGTTCACGGCCAGCGTCACCGATGCCAAGGGCTATATGGTGACGCAGCAGTGCTCGCTTTCTGTGCGTCCGCAGCCCATGGTTTTGAAGACGGCGTGCCCGCTCCCCGAGGCCAACCTCGGCGCGGCGTATTCGGCCAAGCTCACGGCCGCGGGGGGCGCAGCTCCCTTCCGCTTCCATGTCTCCGGAGGTTTGCCGGAGGGCCTCGCGATGACGTCTGAGGGCGTCATTTCGGGAACCCCCAAAACCACCGGCGGCCGCAGCTTCCAGGTGGAAATCAGCGATGCCTCAGGCGGCGCCACGCGCCAGGCCTGCTCGCTCGACGTGACCTTGCCGGAAGCCCCGCAGATCCGTGTCAGCGGCGTACCAACGACGTCCGCCCCGGCCGATCCTTCGCTCGCTCCGGTGATTGAACTTTCGCGCAGCTATCCGTTCGCGATCCGCGGCACGCTCAGCATCGAGGCCCAGCCCGAAACCGTAAGCGCCGAGGCAGAGGCCAACACCGCCGATCCCCGCGTCCGCTTCCTGAACGGGTTCCAGACCACCAGTTTCGTGATCCCGGCCGGTTCGCGGACAGTTCGCCTGCCCGTCGCCACCACGGGGACGGTCGCCGGCAATCTCGTCTTCCGCGTCCAGAACCTGCAGACCGAAGGCAATGAGCTCACCTCGGTGGCTGTGCCCGCGGTGACGCGCATTGCGCCCGCCGCCCCGTCGCTCACAGGCGCTTGCTTCGCCCGCAATAGCTCCGGCCAGTACGAAATGCAGATTACCGGCATTTCCACGACACGCGAACTCGACTTCGGCTATGTTGTGGTAGACGGCAAGCTCCAACAAACGGATCTCGCCGGCTATTCGGCGGACTTCTTCGTCACCCCGGCCAGCATTCGTGCCGGCGGTGCCTTCCAGTTCACCTTCCCGTTCACCCTGTCGAAGACCTCGAGCGCCCTGCGGGTAGCGGTACGGAACACAGCCGGTATGTCGGCGGCGCGTGACGCCTCGGCCTGCCGGTAAACGGAATCGAAAGCGACCTCCTCTACGCCGATTGGCAAATCGCGTCCCGTCGGTAGCGTGGCTGAACACACGCTACCTGACGGGCTTTTTTTGTTGGCCGGCACCCGCTCTCCGGTTCCGCTATAAACTGGAATTCCGCCCCACCGGTGAACTCATGCGCGTTCCATTCTCGCTTCCTCGTCAATTCCGGGAACTTTCCGGCCCCCATTCCGCAATACCTGGTATGCGCGTCGCAGCGGCAGCAGCCGTGTTCTCTCTTCTCCTTCCGTTCTCCTTGCCCGGCCAGCAAGCCGCGCCGCAGGCGTTTGAAGTGATTTCCATTAAGCCGAATGCCGCCGCCGATAACCGCGTCATGATCCGCATGGCCCCTGGCGGACGTTTCACCGCGACCGGCGTACCCGTCCGTGTCCTCATCTCGCAGGCTTTCAACGTGCGCGACTTCCAGATCACCGGTGGCCCCGGCTGGCTCTCCTCCGATCGCTTCGACGTCAACGCCAAAGCGCCGGACGGCGTGGGCGAACGCGTCCCGCCGGAAATCCTGCGGCCTATGTTGCAGGCGATGCTCGTGGAACGCTTTCAGCTCAAAACTCACACGGAATCAAAGGAAATGCCTGTGTACTCGCTGGTGCAGGGCAAAGGCGGACCCAAGCTCAAGGTGAGCGATACGCCTCCGCCCACAGGGCCCGGCGCTGGCGGACCCGGCGGACGGCCGCAGATGATGCGCATGGGCCGAGGCCAGCTTTCGGCCAACGGCGTCACCATGAAGGCGTTTGCCCAGCAGCTTTCGCAGATCCTCGGCCGCCCGGTCACCGATAACACCGGACTCGACGGCTTCTACGACATCGAACTCGAGTTCACGCCCGAACCTGGGCAAGGCGGCGGCGGACCTGGTGGCGGTGGCGTTCCTCCGCCGCCCGGCGCGATCCCCCAGTCGGACACCAACGGCCCGTCGATCTTCACCGCCGTACAGGAAAAGCTTGGGCTGAAACTCGAATCCTCCAAAGGCCCGGTCGACATCCTCGTTGTCGACAGCATCTCAAAACCGACGGAAAACTAAGCCGTGTTCCGCATCCTCGTTGCCGTACTGCTGGCGCCGTTATTGGTGGCAGCCGACATACAGGGATTGGTGCGTTTCGGCGGCCTCCCGTTGCCCGGCGCGACCGTGTCCGCCGTCAACGGTTCGCTCCGCCACGTCACCATCACGGGCGCTGACGGCCTGTTCCGCTTCACCGCGCTACCGGAAAGCAGCCTGTGGACCGTCAAGGTCGACATGCAGTTGTTCGCCCCGCTCAGCCGGGAGGTCACCGCGCCAGCCGTCAACACCGAGTGGGACCTCGAAACGCTGCCCGTCGAACAGCTTGGTCCGGTCACCGCCGCGCCCAAGGAATTCACGCGGACCGAAGCTGTCGTCAGCAAGACCACCAAGCCCGCACAACAGCAGCAACAGGCGACGCAGATTCCGGCGGCCGACCTCGCCGACCGCGCGGCCGATGGACTCACCGTCGCGGGCAGCGTCAACAACGGAGCCTCGTCGCCGTTCGCGCAGCTACCCGCCTTCGGCAACAACCGGCGAGGCCAGCGTGGACTCTACAACGGCAACCTCGGCGTCATCCTGAACAATTCCACGTTCGACGCCCGCTCGTTTTCGCTCACCGGGCAGGCGACGCCCAAGCCCGCCTACAGCCGCATTCAGGGGCTTGTTTCGTTCGGCGGACCCATCTGGATCCCCGGCCTCACGCGCCGTACCGGTGGACCCAACTTCAGCGTCAACTACCAGTGGACCCGCAACAGCAACGCCACCACCGCTACCGGACTGGTTCCCACCACGGCCCAACGCGTCACCGCCAACCCGCAGGCGCGAGCACTGCTCGATCTGTACCCGCTGCCCAACTTCGACGGCAGCACCCGCTACAACTACCAGGTGCCCATCGTCAGCGGTCAGCACCAGGACGACCTGCAGACCCGCATCACCAAGCAGATCAAGCGCAACTTCCTTTCCGGCAACTTCAACTGGCAGAACACTCGCACCGATACGCCCGATATGTTCGGCTTCCTGAACCTCGGACGCGTCAACGGCATCAACACCGGCGCGACGTACCGCCGGACCTTCAACCCGCGTACCTTCGTCAATTTCGGCGCGACATACAGCAGCCTCAGAACCAGCATCCTGCCGTACTTCGCCAACCGCCGCAATGTCTCCGGCGAAGCCGGCATTCAAGGGAACGACCAGGACCCGGTCAACTGGGGACCGCCGTCGCTGCAGTTCGCGAATGGGATCAGCGGCATCAGTCTGCCGCAGGCCGCGAGCCTTCGCAACCAGACCGCGGGACTTTCCGTCGACGCCTTCATGAACCGCGGCCGCCACAACATCTCTTACGGGTACACGCATCGACGGCAGCAGTTCAACGTCGTCGCGCAGCAGGACGCGCGAGGCACGCTCACCTTCGCCGGGCCTTTTGAGGACTTCCTCAACGGCAGGGCCACCACGAGTTCGATCGCCTTCGGCAACGCTGACAAGTACCTGCGCGCGACCACCGATGAGGCGTTCGTCAACGACGATTTCCGTGTGAATCCCGGCCTCACGCTCAACGTCGGACTGCGTTATGAATACTGGTCGCCGGTGACCGAAAAGTACGATCGCCTGGTGAACTTCGACGGCACCAAGGCGGTAGTCGGCGCAACGATGCGGCCGGATCGCAACAACTTCGCGCCTCGCGTGGCTTTCTCCTGGCGCCCTGTCGCCGCGTCGTCGCTGGTGGTGCGCGGCGGCTACGGCGTCTATTACGACACGTCGATTTATCAGCCCATCGCGATGCAGATGGCCCAGCAGGCGCCTTTGTCCAATAGCCTGCGCGTCGCCAACACGCCGCAAACGCCATTGACGCTGGCCAATCCCTTCCCGCGTGTGAATGTCTCCACCGGCAACGCGACCACGTTCGCCGTCGACCCCAACTTCCGCACCGGTTACCTGCATACCTGGCAGATGTCCTTGCAGCGCGACCTTCCGGCCGGCCTGCAGCTGACCGCCACCTACCTCGGCTCCAAAGGGACGCGGGGCCAGCAGCAGATCCTGCCCAATACTTTTCCGCAATCTTCGGTTGAGCCTTCCGGCTACACGTACCTGATGTCGAACGGCAACTCCACGCGCCATTCGGGACAGTTCCAGCTTCGCCGCCGCATGCGTAGCGGCTTCACGGCGAACCTCAGCTATACATGGGCCAAGGCCATCGACA